>JANLSD010000304.1:0-23744 GCA_031362245.1 Acaryochloridaceae cyanobacterium OTE_25_metabat_464
ACACTTGGCGACGCAGTTCGAGGATGCCTAGGCGACTCGCGACCCGTTGTGAGGCAAAGCCATCGATTTGTACTTTCCCTGACTCACAGCTTTCGCAGTACGCGATGACTTGCTCTTGGTCGGCAATCTCCCACTGATTAATCAACGTCTGACGCATCACTTCATGCCCTATGCTCAGGGTCTGCTCTTCGATGCCTTCCAATGTTGCGCGGCCAGTCTTTGTCGCAATCTCAAATGTAGGCAGCTCAGTCCGGTTCAGTTCTACCCCAACACCATCAGGATAGTCTTCGTCTATCAGGCTAATCATGACCCGAAGATGTACCATAAATACCCTCCTAGTTCTTACGAAATCCTTCTAGTCATTACCCTATCAGCTTTCATCTCCTAAGGGTCTAATAACCAGACCTTTTCAAGGTCTAACAACAAGTCTCGCATAATGCTATCTAGGACGAATTGCGATCGCTCATATTGGAGGAGACATCCTACCGAGCGTAGCGTTGTTCTAGCCAGTATCGAATTTCTGCTTCAGAACCAAAGTTAGCCGATTTTTGGGTATGTGGATCGTAGACCTGGTAGTACAAATTGCCGTGGCGATCGCACCGCTCAGAAACCTTCAGTTCAGAAGATTGCGTAACCCAAGTGGCGATCGCCATCCCAACTCTCCCCACCAAACTCTTCAGCCTTTGCCCAATCCGAATACTTTGGGGTAGCTCAACACCTTTCAGCGGCGTAAAAAAAGACGAGACATCTTCGCATTTCATGATTCCTAGATCCGAGTGATTTGGATTGCTTTCCTCGACACCTCCTATTTTCGTAAACTTCTGTATTGCCAACCAGAGACAGTCAGTCTAAATTGTTATGGTTACAGTTGTATTTATTTCAACTGTAATGGCTGCAATTTTGACTAACTGTATTGAACCTAGGTTTACCGAGGCAAACTGAGGCTGCCATGCAAACTGAACTGCCGGATAAATTACGAGACAACCCCCTCTACGAGCAGGTCGCAGACCGCATGCGGAGCTTGATTACAGAAGGGACGCTACAGGTGGGCGATCGCCTCCCTTCAGTCCGTAAGCTCCACCAACAGCTCTCGGTCAGCGTCTCCACCATTTTGGAAGCCTACCGTCTGCTGGAAGACCAGGGTTGGATTAGCGCTCGTCCGCAGTCGGGCTACTACGTCAAGCAAAAGCTGCTGACAGCCCCCGAAGAACCTCAGCATTCCAACGCCCACCCAGAACAGCCCGTAGACATTTCCTTGGCCTATCGGGTGTACGCCAGTAAACGAGACTCCAACATGATTCAGCTTGGGGCTGCGGTGCCCAGCCCTGATTTATTTCCCCTTGCCGCCCTTAATCGACTGATGGGGCAAGTCATTCGTGCCCAGCCCCAGATCGTGCATGGCTATGAAGTGCCTGCGGGCTGCGAAACCCTGCGTCACGAAGTGGCCCGACGACTCATGGAAGCAGGGTGCTCCCTCAGCCCCAATGAGATTGTGATTACCAACGGCACCACCGAAGCGTTGTCCTTGTCTTTGCAAGCCGTGACCCAACCGGGTGATACCGTGGCGATCGAGTCTCCCACCTACTACAATCTTCTGGAAGTCCTCAAAGCGCTGCATTTGCGGGTCTTAGAATTGCCTACCCATCCCCAAGAGGGAATCTCTTTAGCGGCTTTAGAATCTGCCTTGGAGCAGCGTCAAATTTCAGCCTGTGCCTTGGTTGCCAACTTTAACAATCCCATCGGAAGCTGCATGAGTTCAGACAAAAAGCGGCAGATTGCTGCGCTCTTCAATACCTACGATATTCCGCTGATCGAAGACGATATTTATGGCGACCTCAACTTTGAAGGCCCCCGTCCCAAGGCGATTAAAGCCTTTGATACTCAGGGCTTAGTGCTGTACTGTTCCTCTGTCAGCAAAACCCTGTCGCCAGGATTACGAATCGGGTGGTGTGCTCCTGGCCGTTACCAAGCAAAGGTGGAATCTCTCAAAATGTCGATGAATTTGAGTACAGCGCCCATTCCACAGCTTACGGTCGCAGCCTTTTTGGCCAATGGTGGCTATGACAGACTTTTGCGGCAGTTGCGGCGATCGTTTCAGCTTCAAATCGCCCAGATGACCCAGGCCATTTGTACCTATTTTCCCCCAGAGACCAAAGTCACGCGCCCCAGGGGTGGCTTTATTTTGTGGTTGCAATTTCCTGAGGAATTTGATGCGTTGGTGCTCTATGAAGAAGCCTTGGCGCACAATATCAACATTGCCCCAGGTGTGATGTTTTCGCCTTCAGGTCATTACCGAAATTGTGTCCGGCTCAACTGTGGCTTGCCTTGGACGCCCAGAATTGAGCAGGCGATGCAGATTCTGGGCCAGTTGTGTAAGCGACAACTCGCCAAAACCTATTTGGCCTCGGAGATAGCTTTGGCCAATATTTAGGCAACGTTACGACTAAGTCTTGAATTAAAGCCACAATTGATAGGCAAATTAGGGAAAACTTTGCCAGAATGTGGGCAGCGCCTTGAAAGAAAAGGGGAATCGGCTACCATGCACCTAGAACAAACCCCATAAATGAGGGGCTTACCCAAACACTATTACCATTCACAACAAATCCATAAAATCGGCAATACCGATCCTCACAACATCATGGTTGAACAAGCAGCACCTGGGGAAAGACCGCTTATTACCGACGATCTCGAAAAGCTGCTCTACATTTTGCCGCCAGACCTCCGCGATCGCCTCCAAAACCATCCCCAAAAAGACAGACTCATCGAAGTCGTCCTAGACCTAGGCCGCGAACCCGAAGCGCGCTTCCCCCAAACCGCCGAGCGACTGTCCACCACCGTCGTCACCCGCGAAGAACTCGACTACTGCATCAGCCAAGTCGGGTTCTTCAGCGGCGATAACCGTGCGGGCATCGAGCGCACCCTCCACCGCATTAGCGCCATGCGCAACCGCCAAGACACCATTATTGGTCTCACTTGTCGCGTGGGGAGGGCCGTCTTTGGCACCACCCTCATGATCCAAGACCTAATCGAAAGTGGACGCTCCATTTTGCTCTTGGGCCGCCCTGGTGTGGGTAAAACCACCGCCCTGCGTGAAATTGCCCGCGTCCTTGCCGATGACCTCCACAAGCGCGTGGTTATTATCGACACCTCCAACGAAATTGCAGGGGATGGGGATGTCCCTCACCCGGCGATCGGGCGTGCCCGTCGGATGCAGGTGGCCCGTCCTGAATTACAGCATCAGGTCATGATTGAGGCCGTGGAAAACCACATGCCCGAAGTAATTGTGATTGACGAAATTGGGACGGAACTGGAGGCGATCGCCGCCCGTACCATTGCCGAGCGCGGCGTGCAGCTCATCGGCACCGCCCACGGCAACCATCTCGATAACCTCATGAAAAATCCGACCCTCTCGGATTTAATTGGCGGCATCCAATCCGTCACGCTTGGGGATGATGAAGCCCGACGGCGGGGTACCCAAAAAAGCATCTTGGAGCGCAAAGCCCCGCCCACGTTTGAAATTGCGATCGAAATGCTAGAGCGTCAGCGGTGGAATATCCACGCCGACGTCGCCATTTCCGTCGATACGCTCCTGCGCGGTCGAGTCCCCGTTCCCCAAGAACGCACCGTGGATGAGCAAGGCGAAGTTAAAATTACCCAGCCCCAAGTCCAACAGCCCCCAGCTCCCAATCCCATTGCTGAACTCGATACCCTTCGGCTTGCCAAAACCGGATGGGGTGGCGCGGGACGGATCCAGCCATTGCCATTGCCTTCTCTAGGCTTTGCTGCTGCTGACTCTAACGTCCGAGACTTTCAATCCCTGCTGGATGAATCCTTTCGGCAGCCGCTTTCCGATGAGTTTAATCAAGACTTCGAGCGCAAGCAAGGCCCTAATGGAGAAGATCTACCCCTCCATGTCTATCCCTATGCCGTCAGTCGATCGCAGCTAGACCAAGTCATCCAAACCCTGCGTCTGCCCATTGTTTTGACCAAGGATATTGACCATGCGGATGTGGTGTTTGCACTGCGATCGCACGTCAAAAGCCACGCCAAGCTCAAGCAAGTTGCCCGCATCAAGCAGGTACCCATCATCAGCATCAAATCCAACTCAATCCCCCAGATTGCCAGAGGCTTACGGCGGCTGCTGAACATTGATGACCCCGATGCCGAAGTGCTGGACATCAATATGTTTTCGACAAGTCGCAACAACGACGAAATGGAAGCCTTAGAAGAAGCGCGGCTCGCCGTTGAACAAATCGTAATTCCTAAGGGCCAACCCGTAGAGTTGTTGCCACGTCCTGCCCTCGTCCGTAAAATGCAGCACGAACTCATCGAGCATTATCGACTGCATTCCCAAAGCTTTGGCGAAGAACCCAACCGTCGCCTACGGATTTATCCAGCCTAGGACCCAGATCAACATCCGTGGACTGGTAGGGGCAGGTTTAGCGGGTGCAACGTTGGTTCAATCCAAAACATTTCGCCAAAACCTGCCCTTCCAAAGTCGAATTAAGAGAATAAAGGTTCTGGCGGAAAAGTGCGTCGAAACTCTTCAATGAGGTCATCCATTTCCTCAAGGGCTTGATTCACATCAATTCTCAGAGTCCCGAGATCCGGCTGCTCCAAGAGACGAACCAAAAGATCTCGCTTTTGCTCAATAGACGTGAGCCAAGTTTGTGCAGTCTGTCGATCCATGAGACGCTTCCTAGAAGTTGAATAAAGACGGATTTCTACCTATTACTGTAGCAATTCGTAAACCACTAGCACTTCATACGATAAGAGTATGCCACTTTCCTGACCTGCCAAGGTCTCAGCGATAGGCCAACAATCTAGGCTAAGCTATCTAACAAGATATTTCATTGCGTAAGGCAGATATTGTGCTTCATCGTTCAACCCTCGTTTCTCTGTGCGTCCTGTGTGGCGTCTTTGGCGTTGCCCCAGTCACCCTCAGCCAATCCTTCACCCCCCATACCGTGGCACCGGATGCAAAGGAGCTACAGAAAACAGGGTTTGCGCTACTACGAGAAGCCGTTCAGCTTGCCCAGTTTCAACAGTACGAACCTGCCCTAGCCCGCACAAAACTCGCCACCCAACTGCTGCCCACCTCCCCTGAAGCCTGGGCGCTTCTAGGCGGGCTTTACCTGAGTACTGACAAATTAGACCCAGGTATCCAGGCGCTAGAGCAATCATTGGCCATCAACCCCAATAATGCAGGCGTTAATTTTAGCCTCGGCTCAGCATATTTCCGCAAAGCAAACTATCCAGCCGCAGAACGTACTTTATTAGCTGGGATTAAGGCAAAACCTGGCATCCCAGAAGCACTATTTGACTTGGGCAATACTTACTTCCGCATGGGTCGCCTTGATGATGCCATTGTTCGTTATAAAGAAGCGGTTGCCAAGGATCAGAAGTTTTGGCCTGCGCTCAATAATGTGGGGCTAATTCAATACGAGCAAGGTAAAATCGACGGTGCCATTCAAAGCTGGAAAGCGGCGATCGCCATTGATGAAAAAAGCACAGAATCTAAGCTAGCTTTAGCAACAGCGCTCTATAAGCAAGGTCAAACCGAACAGGGGATTACCTTAGCTTCCGCTGCCCTCACCGCAGATCGTCGCTATGGTGATGTCAAGTTTTTGAAAGATAATTTGTGGGGCGATCGCCTCATTGCCGATACCCAAACTGTTTTGGCAACGCCTAAAGTCCGCGAAACCCTCGCTCAATCTGAACCTGCTCCAGTGCCAGCCCTCCAGAAACAAAAAGCGCCACGGGCCAAGCCATAGGTTCTGAGAAGGTTTTCTGATCTCCAACAGGAGAAAATCCAGATATCTTGCTCCAGGGCATTCCGGTCAATACAAGTCTCGATGGTTGATGGAACAGAAGATCGTCGTGCGCTCACTCCAGCTTGAAGATATTGCTGATGTCGCCGAATTGTTGAGCGATGCATTTTATGCACGGAATGTATGGCTGGGATGGGCTGCACCAGTTCTTAAGCTGGGCATTTATCAAGATCTTAAAAGCCGTTTCTTGAACCAGCCTCCACGGCATACCTGTCTTGTGGGCGTTCAGGTCAGTCGTGGGGTGCCCATTATTGTCGGCACGGTGGAGGTTTCCATTCGTCCGCTCGTTGCTTGGGATACGTTTGGGACTTCAGTCCCCTATATCTCTAATCTAGCAGTGGGGCGATCGTATCGCCGCAAAGGGATAGGGCGGCAGCTTTTGTTGGCCTGTGAGCCGATTGTGCAGCATTGGCAACAGAATGAGCTATATCTTCATGTTAAAGGCGAAAATCAGGCCGCTAGAGGGTTATATGCGAGCTTAGGTTATCGACAGCAGCGGGAAGAGAATCCTGTGTGGAGTTGGTTATTGGGTCAGCCCCAACAGCTATTACTACGCAAAGCGTTACCGAAGAGCGCGGATTAAATTTGCCCTAGATCTGGACATAAAAATTCAACTGTAATCCCTGCCTGAACTAATGCCTCGTGAAAGTTTCGCCAGTCAGAGTCTACGGCGTTGCAGATGGGCGGTTTCTGGGGATGGGTTAGGGCAACGGCTACAAATTTGCGATCGGATCGATCAAAGTTTTCTAGGGATGGAGTGCTAGGGAATTCTGCAAGCTCACCGTTGCCTAGGGGTGTAATCAAGACTTTTTCAATGCGCTGAGGGTTGGATTGATTGGTCAAAACCCATCTCAGAAAGGCATCTCCTAGCCCTGGTTGACCTGTCTGTGAAACTTTATGTTTGTATTCGCCAATAATGAGCCATTTATCATCAATGACTAACGTTCCGTGTTGTTCAATGTCTCGCAACCGCCGGACACAGGCCAAGATGCATTCTGGTGAAGCTTGGGGACAGTCTCGTCCATTCGCCACAATGAGGACGTTCGTATCTACAACGCTATGCATGGGCTAACTTTTAGCGGCTTGCCGCCGCATCGCAGCTTCGGTCATGGCAACTAAGTCGCCCATTTCGTCACCAAAAAATCCTTGAGGCCAATTGTTGATATTGCCGTAGGTGTCTAGCTCTAACTCGGTTAGTTTAGAGGTTCCAGTATCGTCAATACTACAGAAGTAAAGCGCGGCATCTTCAGCGGTCATATCTTTATGTTCTTCTGCAATTCGACGCTGTAGACGACGTAATAAATGCTCACTATGGCTTTCTAGAATAATTTGAACGTTACGGGTTTTGATGACATCAATAAATACGTCTGCTAACCCAGCCTGAACTGAAGGATGCAAGTGAATTTCTGGTTGCTCTAAAATCACGATCGAGCCTTCGGGAACGTAGTAGCACAATACTAAAACAGGTAGGATTTGAGAAACCCCAAAACCCACATCGGTAATTAAGACTTCTGGTGAATTGGAGAACCGACGAACACGAATTTCGTACTCTTGGCGATTTTTAGCGATGGGTTGAACTTGAAAATCATGAATCAAGCCTAGTTCTTTGAGCCAATATGCTACACGCTCTTCAACGTTTAAGTCCTGTTTACGACATGCAAGGAGAACTGAAGCAATGAATTCTCCCTTCTTCCCAACATCTTGAGGACGTTCACCAGACCATAGATAAGATCGCTGAGGATATTCTCTGAGAGGACCTAGGTAATGGATTTTACTGAATAGAGATTCAAATTCAAAAACAAGGACAGGGCTAAATACTTCTCCCATTTCGAGTGAAAGTATTGAAAAAGAAGCATTGATTGGAAAACCATAACTTTTTACTAACTCAGAATATATTATCTCTTTTGATTCACCATCCACACAATGGAAGTTCAAGAGATCTTTCTTGGAATTATATTCTCCGAAATCTGGACAATCTTCAAAAATTACATACTTTGACTCTCTGTTTTTATCTCGATTAATTCTGGCACCAACTTTATTTCCTGTTTTATCTTCATTTTTTTGAAATAATTGATAGGAAAATTCTTCGACATTAATTTGATCAACATCGAACTTGATATTCGACATAAAACTTAATATATAATTATCCATCATTCCAAAGATGGATTCATTGATTTTCCAAGACAATGAAAATCTTATATTTCCAGGTAATTGATGTTGGTGAAGAATATCATAGGAAGTACCAAGATTTGCGAAAGTTCGTTCATTTCCTAAATTCAAAACAAGATTACGATCGCTGGATTCAACGGTTTGCTTGAGCATTAGCAAAAACTGCAAAATAGCTGTCTTGCCTGAGCTATTTGGGCCAAAAATACCTGTGAGCGGAGCCATCCGAATTTCTCCGGTGTCTCGCCAAGATTTGAAATTCTCAAACCTAAATTGCGTTAACATAAACCACCCTGCAACTCACAATCTGCTCCATTAGAGCCTTGAATATAGAGTGATTCTAATCCATCACAATGCTTTGGCGGGGACAGGTTGGGGTTTGGGGAGCTGGGGAAGCGATCGCTCTATCCGTGCCTTCCCCATCGAATACGTCACGCTGTAGCTCAACGCCAGCAGCCATAGCCATGCCCTAGGGTAATGGGGTTCCAAATAAGGCTGAAGCCGCCGCACAAACGCCGGAAACCAGCTTTGTAAACATGCATTAATAAACGCCGCCACGGTAAAGCTCCAGTAACTTTGGAGCCATCGCACCATATCCATAGGACCCACTAAATCAAAAATCCAGTACAGCAACGCCGGATTGGTCAACGCGGCCTTAATCGCCATCTTGTTAAAGGGCAACCAGCCAAACCGATCCTTCACAAACCCATCGGCAATTTCGGGAGTCTCCCCTGCCAAAATGCCAAAAAACGTATTGAGCATCGAATTCACCCGCTGGGGCGGAATCTGCCGCCCCGTGGGCACCATCATCCCCCGTGAAAACAGCCAGGTGACGGCAATATTGCTCTGATAGGCACGGATTTGATTGAGGTCTTTGGCCTTAACTAAGTTATTGCGCAGGGCCGTATCCAGTAAATCCGTCAGACGCGGCATATTCCGCACGATGGAGCCAAACCCCGTAAACACCAACGGTGACTGCATCGAGGCCGCATCTCCAATCGCCACCAAACGGTCATAGGCAACCGTGCGATCGCGGTCATTGGCGCTAAAGTGACCAGGGATATAGCCAAACGTAGGTTTGAGCCACGTCAGCTTGTCCATCTCACAGCGGCGATACTCCGGCAAAATGGTGAAGAAATCCTCGTACATTTCCAGCAGCGACCCTGGATTTTCGGGATGGACTTGGTGATAGTGAAACAGATAAAACGTCAGCTCATCGCCAGGGCCAGGGAATAGCTCCCAGATCAACTGCCGCCCCCGCGAAATATCCCCGTGGCTATTGAGAACATCGCCAAAGTCGGAATCCCACACCGCTGGGTCAACCCCAGAAACCACGGCCCCTACTGTGGGGCAAACGCTATCAAAGGCCCGTCCGCCATTAAGTTGCCATGCGATCGGCGAGGCTGTACCCATTGCATCAATTAAAATCTTGCCTGTGGCTTCTTTGAGGTTTCCAGACGGGAGATGAGTTCCCTGTATCTTCACCTGATGGGGTTGGACATCGGCGCGGGTGAATTCGGTATGGTCCCAAATTTCGCCGCCTGCTCTGCGCAGTTTTTCACCACAGACTTGCAGCAGCTTTGCAGAATTGATGGCAATATTCAGCACCGTTGGCGTATGTAAAATGTCAGATTTGGCCTGGAGTGGGTTGTTGGCATCAAAAAACTTATTGAACCCATCCACATATTCACGGGCAATCAAACCTTCAAATTCAGCGGCGGTAAATAACCCCAGATCAATTAAATTCTGAAACTCCGCCCGCGAAATATTCCATTCTCGATGCATCCGTCCAAAGGGCAACCGCTCGATGAGCAGCACCCGATGCCCCATCTGCGCCATCACCGCCGCATGAATGACCCCCAAGGCACCTCCCAAGTAAATCAGATCGTAAGTGGGCAAGTCATCGGCATCGGCTGCATCGCTTTGAAAAATGACTTCGCTCGGCTGTTGCGGAGAATGGACGTTATTGCGCCAGCGCTGCTCCCACCAGTACACCCGTGTCAGGTCAGCTTCGCCCTTGGGCATTTGCTGAAAATATTGAACCGTGAGCGGGTATTGCTGGGCTAAACCCTCAAAGATCGATTGGTGTTCGAGATCAATGTGGGGCGGCGCTGGATAGGTGATCGGAAACGCTTGAACTAAATCTTGCTGGAGTCGTTTAAGAAATGTTGCCTCGTTACGGGGAGATGACTTACTCCACCGAAAAACTTTGAGGTAGGTGGTACGCTGTACTGACCAAATAAAGATAGACCATTCCGTCTTGGGCAAATGATTGACGCAGCAACCCTCGGCGGTTGCTGTTTTTGTCCCAAACGCGGGTTGAAACTCTTTCTGGAGCCAAGTTTTGACACGGTTTGTATTGGGTGTGGGGACTTCGGTGTAAAAGATTTCTTGCATTTTTGTCGCGCCGAGGAGAAAGCGTTAAAAATAGGTTAAACTGCCCTGTGCAGTTCTCAGTTTAGTTCTCAGAAATGGGGCAAAAAGTTTACACGTCGAGGGGGAATAATGAATCATCCTAGCGCTTTGGAGACCCGCAACGGTAGCCAAGATTCAATTACAGAAGAGCTGATTGCCGCTGAGATCGCCGGATTGGTGAGCAATGCCCATGCTCAAGGGCAGTCTTTAGAAGATTTGACGCGCCTTGTTTTGGCGGATGATCCTGAATTAGACCAGATGACACGCCAATGGCTGAGTGAAATTGTGACTGAAGCTTGGCAAGATTTAGCACCAGATTCAGATTCAAATTGGCTTCTGGCTGCTTAAAGATTGATGGGTCAAGGCTCCCTAAACCCTTTAAATAGGTATTGTTCTAAGTTAGGTGTGTGAGCAGTTCCTTGAAGCAACACGCCAAATCCCCCGAGTCCGAGGGGGTTCATGAGGGCGTGGAGGGCTTCCCGCTTTCGCAAGATGTCCATGAAGTTTGCGGCGGAGGTGGCATTTTGGTTGAGGCGATCGCCCAAGCCCAGGGCCATTAAAAATAACCCCTGCTGCACATAGGAAATATTTTTCAGGCCCAGCATTTCCCCCTGCTGCTCTAGGGCCGTGAAGTTAACGTGGGCTGTGATGTCTTGCTGCCCCACAGCCCAGTAAGGATTTTCGTGGTGGGCCTGTTGGTAATAGCACTGGAGAGTGCCTTGAGGGCGCTGAGGGCTGTAGTATTGGGCAGCGGTGTAGCCGTAGTCGATGGTAAGGACGTAGCCTTGGGCTAGTTTTTGGGCTGCGGTGGTGAGCCAGTCCAAGGCAGCTAAGTTAATTTCGCTGCGGTAGCCATCGGGATAGGATTTTATATCCAAATCCAGTTTTTCTAAATATTCCTGAAGTGCTGGTGTGGAGGGTTCGGCAACGATTTCTGTGAACTGGATGGGGATTGAAGATACACAGTCTTGTAAATTGGATACCTCTTGCATATCCTGCATTACCCCCCTTAGTCCCCCCTTGGTAAGGGGGGAAACCGGAAGAAGATCTTGTTCCCTCCCCTTGGCAAGGGGAGGGCTAGGGTGGGGTAGTGCAGAGTGCTTAGGCTTAGACTCGTCCGTTCTTTCAGTTTTATCTGTAATCCCTAGAGCTGAAGGAGGAGTGGAGATCCCCACAAACACCTCCTGCACCTGTCCTGCCTGAATCTCAATGCGATGAACCGGAAAGGCATCCACCAACTCGTTAGAGAAAAAGCAGCCTACAACGCTCCGGTCTGGAATCTCTTCCCAAGTTGTCCAAGTGACCTTTTGATCTGCTGCAAAGGCTTTAAGTTTATGCTGCTGCTCGGCAATCAAAACAGCGGCTTTTTCAATAATGATGTATTCCAAAGCTTTCCAGAAGGCCATGTAGTCTGGCTGGGAAGATTGATTACGCAAATACCGCAGTACGTCAGCGGCAATCAGTCCTTGGCCTGCGCCCATTTCTATAACTTGAAAGGTGCTAGGGCGCTCTAAGGAAATCCACAAATCTAAAAACTGCTCTGCCAAGAGCTCCCCAAAGTCTGCACCCAAGTGAGGGGAGGTGACAAAATCTCCACCCGCGCCAATCTTTTGGCGCTGGGCTGTGTAATAGCCCAGCGCTGGTTCGTAGAGCACCCAGTTCATGTAGTCAGCAAATGTAATGCGCTGATTGGGAGACTGATTAATACGAGATGCAATAAGATTAGTCAACTCACCGTGCTGATAAGCGTTAGTTTTTGTCACAAAGAAATATCCAGAATTACAATTAAGTCTAGTCTAATTTTAATATTTTCAGGAGATATTCTATCCTGGTTTTTTGCTCAGATGTACAACAATCGATCCATCTCTCTGTGCCGTAGGAATAATTGCTAAATAAGTGGGAATTTTTTTTCCTGACTGTGTCATTTCATATAAAGTGATATCTTCATAAGCCCCAGCGGACTTAAGCGTATATTTAAGAGGAGTGAGTTGCTGAGATAGCTCATTCAAGGCATTTTCTGGACTGAGCGATGTCAGCCTTGGACTTCCTATAACTTCTTTTTTGTAACCGAGTCGTACATCTGTCGGATTATTAAAGAAATATTTTGTGTTTTTGACATTCGGTGGTTTTTCATTAAATCCTGGAAATTTATCCACCACAACTGTTTCTTTCCCTGGACTCTTAAGAGCAGCGAGACCTTCAAGCACCTTGGAAATAGTATCTGAGTCTGAGTTGCCTACAACTATTATCTCATCCTTAGAAATAATAGATGGAGCCAAGACATATATTGTAGTTATACCATTATAAAAAATATTTAAATATTTAATTGAACCATCTTTTTTATTGACAATCTTGTAAGATATATATCTTGATTCATCAAAGGTAGAGTCATCTGTCTTTTCGGTTGATATCTTAAATTTTTCTATCAGCTTTTTATCGAAATACTGAGTAACTTTATTGAAGTCATCTTTGGTCTCAACGCATTCATTAACGCCATTACATATTGGCATTTCGTTATACGGGTATCTAAGAACACTCCACACATCATCTGAATTCCCATCCTTTGGAGAACTTGCTGTGGTTTCCAGTTGTTTTTTGGAGTCACCTGGAACAATGGGCTTAGTAGGTTTAGTCGGCTGTTTTTTTAGCGCACGTCCTTGCTGAGAACTGGGGGAAGGGACGTTTGGTGTTAGAGGTTTTTTCAAATTGAGTTGCTGTGCTGCGGGCTTAGGCGGGATCCGAATGGTCGGAATTTTTGTGAGCTTGATAACTTTTGGTTTAGGGTTCTCTGCCTTTTTGAGTGAAGAGGGTAAAGGCATGAAAAGAACTGCTGCATGTAGCCCTAAGGAAATCAGCAGCATTGGTTTTAGGAAAGGCTTAACTAACTGTGGAATGCCTTTGAACAGACCTGTGGCAGTCGAAATTTTAGGTAGCGTCATAGAGACATTTTAGGATGTAAAAATACGCTCTAGGATGATCACTGTGCTGAAGTGTCTGGCTCCATAAGCGTTGAAGCCACCGAGAGATGAAATTGATTGCGTGTTTCTTGCAGTTGAAATTCAACGATAAATCTCTGGTTATCGGGGAAAATCTCGAGCTTTCTGTCAATTAGCTCATTTATGATGTCTTTTATTTCTTGACTGGCGCGAGGGTCCCCCTTCCCAACAACATCTAAAATAAACTCCTTGATGAGAGGCTGACGCTTGCTGGCGGGCATTAGTGCTAAGTTCCAGGCAGTCACTGCCATTCCAACCAGTATTTTGCGATCATGAGAATTTGTGGCAGTGTCCAGATAAGGTTCAATAAATTCCTCCAAAACCTCGGACATCTTTGCCACGCCTTCGGGACTGGTAACGATTCCTCCAATTTTTTCGCCGATAGGACTGTTCTGAATCTTTTGCCGTAGCTTGTTCATCCCACGTTGTCCGAGCTGGTCATCCCGTTGCATCTGAACCAGTTCCGCAAATCCTTTAGATTTCTTGGCCATGATTATCTAAGATTCCATCTCGCTAAGACGCTGATCCTAGCATCTGGAGATGCTCTCTACCAGATAGGGCGATCGCCGAACTAACGTTCTCTTTGGCCATCAAGTTCAAGGGTTTGCACAAAGCGCTACACATTGCTGACACTCCATCTTACAATGGCAGTTAGGCCGCTTTCGTTTTTAATTTGTGCAAATAATATGAGCTTAAATGTCTCTGTAATGGAGCTATCGGGGGTGTTTGATGGCACAAAAGCGAGTGCATTTCATGGCGAAATTCGTCAGGCACTTGCAGATGGTGCCGATGCGATATTAGCCGACTGTCAAGATTTGGGGTTTATGGACAGTTCTGGCCTGGGTGCGATGATTGTTGCCTTAAAGATAGTAAGAGCCGCAGGAAAAAAACTTTATATTTGTGCCATTAACAAGCAAGTCGGCATGTTATTTGACTTGACGGATACACGTAGAATTTTTCATATTTTTGTGGATCGTGCAGATTTTGATCAGCAGGTTCTTGGTTCCGAAACACCTAAGAAAATCTAACTTTAATCAAAGAAAAATCATCTATAAATCCATCACATTTTGCATGAACTTGAATATCTTTTGCCAGTTGACTCAGGCTTATTTCAGGGTGACTAGGATTGTCTTGCAATAGTTCTTGCAATGAACTAAGTCCCCAAATTTCGCCATCGGGTTGGTGCACTTCATAAACACCGTCACTAAAAAGATAAAGCGTGCTGCTTGCAAGAACTTTGCAGGTTGCACTTTGATAGGTTTCATCTGGAAATAGACCAATCGGAAAACCTTTGGTTTTAAGGGCTTGGCCTTGATTGGTCTGAGACCATAGCAATGCTGGCGGATGCCCAGCACTGGCAAATTTGAGCGATTGTGTAGGGTGATGATAAACGCCGTACCACATGGTGAAATATTTATCTCCCTGTTGCGACATCTGGAAGCCTCGGTTGAGGGCAGCAAGAACCTCGGCGGGTTCATCGTAATGGACGCCAGCGAGAGACTGCGATCGCAGCAAATTCAAAATCGACACCGATGGCAGCGCTGCCCCAAGGCCATGACCTGCCACATCCAATAGATAAATAACCAGTGTTTCAGGATTCAGCCAAAAATAGTCAAAACAGTCACCCCCCAACTGACGAGAGGGCAAAAACAGCGACTCAATCTGGAACGGCGTCTCCATTGGTGCAGGCAAAATAGAGCGCACGTAACTGGCTGCCTCTGCTAATTCTGCCTCCAACGCTTGGGTTTGAGCCTGAAGATCTTGATTGAGCTGATACAGCCTCAGGCCAGCCCTCACTCGCGCCTTTAGCTCGTTGGGATTAATGGGCTTAGCAAGAAACTCATCGGCCCCCGCATTGAGTCCTTCAATGCGGTCTTCTAAATCAATCCGCGACGTGAGCAATACAAAAAACGTCGTGCAAAGCTTCTCGTTGCTTTTCACAAACCGACAGACTTCTAGCCCATCGGTAATGGGCATCAGCCAGTCACAGATAATGAGCGCGGGCTGCATTGCCGCTGCTTTTTGGATCCCCTCTTGTCCATCCTTGGCGGTATCTACGGTATAGCCTTGCTGCTCTAGAATGCGCCTGAGCATCAGCTTTGTGACCGGATCGTCATCAATAATTAAGATTGAATACATGTCTTGGGTTAACGGATGACGGGTGCGGTACAACGAAGCGTTAAATTAAAATTCACTTCAGCAGCAGCTTGAGCTTGATTTCATTAGTTTGGGCATTTTATAGAGAAACCCATCAAACGAGTGATTAAAATTAGACACTAAAGCATCCAGGCTTAAAAACACTCCAGTCTTGGCAAGGCAGGTTTTGCCAAAACACGCTGAATCTACCCATTCAGTGTCAGCTAAACCTAAGCTGCCTGCAACCTTATTTCATTCACGATCCTAAGTCATCAAATGTTCACATAGAACACTTTAATGTCTATCTTAATGTCAGTCTTATGCTAAACCTATACCCATGTAAACATCTGCGTTGCTCTGGGTACTATAGGTTGTTAGTTGATCAAATCCTTAAAGCCTTACGCTAAAACGGATGCGTTTAGAATATACTCATTTGCCATAATTGTGTCAGTATATCTCTACAACAGCAGTATACAGACGGATAAATCGCGCAGGAAGGGGTACGCTCCGCCAGGGTCAACACAATCTAGTGAACGTAGTACAAACCCGTGCTAAAAACCAAGCGTATCCACGTCAATACAGACCTTAATGAACTGTCTAACGTTCTGGATTGGTTTCAAGGTTTAGATCAAGCGTCGGTCAGTGCAGAAGACTGGATGCAGTGCCAGATTGCCTTGGCGGAAGGGTTTACCAATGTGGTGAGGCACGCCCATCAATCGTTGCCGCCTCAAACGATGATTGAAATTGATTTAAATTTTTACCCAAACCATGTTGAGATGCACATTTGGGACTGCGGCCCACCGTTTAGCCTAATAGAGCATCTCGATCACCATAGCGCTGCGGTCACGGATGAATCAAGCTCGGGACGGGGGTTGATGCTGCTTCAAAAAATTGCCAATGAACTAGACTATCAGCGGGTTGATGAAACCCGCAACTGTTTATGTCTCATTAAGCGTCGCTCCATCAGTTGATACTTTTGTCGGAACGATTCTAGGCTGAGCCAAGAGATATCAGTCGCCTTGACTGAATCCAGCCATCGCAGACTGGGTGGGGCATAATGAAAAAGCAGGCGGCTTTGCATAACTTTTCAAAGTCTTGTTGCAGTGCCATCCCCTTAAATCTAAAGCCTCTCAGGCACATCAGCCATTCAGTAAGCGAGTAAAATCGGCATGACGAACACGACAATAGCCCAGCCCACGGAAGGCGTAATGGCGTCTGATAAACGCGGTATTCCTGTCACCATCATTACGGGTTTTTTAGGCAGCGGTAAGACGACGCTGCTTAACCACATTTTGAGTAATCAAGATGGCATAAAGACGGCGGTTCTGGTGAACGAATTTGGCGAGATTGGCATTGATAACGAACTGCTCGTGACCACCGGCGAAGATATGGTGGAGCTAAGCAATGGCTGTATCTGCTGCACGATTAATAACGATTTGGTCGAGGCGGTTTACAAGATTCTTGAGCGTCCTGAGAAGATTGACTACCTAGTGGTGGAAACGACGGGTCTAGCAGATCCTCTGCCCGTGGCGCTAACGTTTCTGGGAACAGATTTACGAGATCTCACGCGGCTCGACTCCATTGTGACTGTGGTGGATGCTGAGAATTTCAGTATTGATCTGTTCAATAGTCAGGCGGCAGAAAACCAGATTGCCTATGCCGATATTATTTTGCTTAATAAATCGGATTTGGTTGATGAAGCTGACTTAGATCTGTTGGAAGTTCGAGTGCGGGATATGCGGCCTGGTGCAAGACTGTTGAGGAGCACCAAGGGTAAGGTTCCGCTACCCTTGATTTTGAGCGTTGGGCTATTTGAAACCGATCAATATTACAAGCCAGATGCTGAAGCAGCCCATGACCATGACGCCCACGACCACCACGATCATGGTCATGACCATCATGATGCCCATGATGAGCATGACCATAGCGCCTGCGACCATGAGCATGACCACTGTGAACACGATCATGGCCATGATCACGGGCACGATCACGTCGCACATCAGCAAAGCGACCATTTAGCGATCGACGGATTTACGTCGTTGTCCTTTGAGAGCGATCGCCCTTTCTCTGTCCGCAAGTTCCAGAATTTCTTAGACAACGACATGCCCGTGAACGTCTTTCGGGCCAAGGGGCTACTCTGGTTTGACGAAAGCCCAAAACGCCATGTGTTTCACTTGAGCGGCAAGCGGTTTTCCTTGGATGATGATGAGTGGAAGGGTGCACCCAAAAATCAACTGGTGTTGATTGGTCAAAATTTAGACCATAATGCACTGCGATCGCAGATTGAGAGTTGCCTCACCATCGCCTCCACCGGACGTGGCAAAGGATTTGGCAAAAAATAGCGCTATTTTCTAGCGGTTTGATAGCGGTGGGTGTGTTGACGCCCACCGATTTTTTTATGCAAATGGCGCAAAGTAAAGTCTTAAAGCGGAGCGATACTCATGAAAGTGGCTGTCTTTAGCACCAAACCCTATGATCGCCAGTTTTTAGATGCCGAAAATCAAAAACATGGTCATGAACTCCTATTTTTGGAACCTCGCCTCACCCGTGACACCGCAGCACTCACGGCAGCCTGTGGGGCGGTGTGTGTGTTTATCAATGACACCTTGGATGGTGAGACTTTAAGGGCGATCGCAGCCCAAGGAGTACAGCTCATTGCACTGAGATCGGCAGGATTTAATCATGTTGACCTGAGAGTGGCAGCAGAACTGGGACTGACGGTTGTACGAGTGCCAGCCTACTCACCCTACGCTGTGGCAGAACACGCCGTGGCGTTGATTTTGTCCCTCAATCGCAAAATTTATCGCGCCTATAATCGAGTCCGTGAGGATAACTTTGCCTTAGAAGGGCTACTGGGCTTTGACCTACATGGGTCTACTGTAGGGGTAGTTGGGACGGGCAAAATTGGACAGTGCTTTGCCCAGATTATGCATGGCTTTGGCTGTCGGCTTTTAGCCTACGACCCTTACCCTAATCCAGCCTGTCAAGGATTGGGAGTTGAGTATGTAGACTTACCCAGCCTGCTCGCAGCGTCCGATGTTGTATCGCTGCATTGTCCTCTCACACCCAAAAATTATCATCTCATCAACACAGATACCTTGGCCTACCTCAAACCTGGAGCCATGGTGATTAATACCAGCCGTGGGGCATTGCTAGATACACCTGCGGTCATTACAGCCATTAAATCTGGCAGGATAGGCTATTTGGGCATTGATGTGTACGAGCAAGAAGAAGCCCTCTTTTTTGAGGACTTATCCAATACCGTGATCCAAGACGATACCTTTCAGTTACTGCAATCCTTCCCCAATGTTGTAATTACGGCCCATCAGGCATTCTTTACCCGCAATGCCCTCACTAACATTGCCGAAACCACCCTCACCAACATTACAGACTTTGCCCAAGGGCGACCTTGTGCTAACCAAATCCCTTTGGCCTAATTCAGCTCTGGATTAAGTTGCGATGATGCCGGAATGCCAATCACAGGACAGTAAGTGGAGAGTTTGAGCTGTTCAATCAGAGGGTGCTCCGCAGAACGACAGCCCACAATCAGTAAATCAGCCTGCTCTTGTTGGGCAACATTGCTCAGTTCCGCTGCCGCAGACCCAAACCGAAGATGGGTATTGAGGGAACCGCGCCACTCTGTTGCAAAGGTACGGGCTTGCCACAACACCTGATCTGCATCTTCAAAGCACTGAAGTTGGGCCGCTCTGGCATCTACACAATTGACAGTATGACGACGCGCTTGGGCAAGCGCTGACTTGTCAGTTCGCCGTTCTGAGAGGGTCGCCGTAGCCGCCCCCAATTCCCCGTTGCGTCGAGAAGAGACAGTGTTGCCATAACTCATGGGGGCAGAAAAGACATGCTTTTGGGTTTGATAAATCCCTTCTAGGACATAGACCGTTTGCACAATGACCTGTTTGCGCGTTGCCAACCGCGTTTGATAGGCAATTAAAAGCGTGAGGTCGAGGGCCACTTGGCTATTTTGAGAACCGCTATAGCCCACCACAATATTAATGGTGTCGGAATTAATCGTGCCAGACTCAATGGCATTGGCATCAATGCGGCCTGATTCATCTGGATCTGTAACGTTGAGATTTAATCCGGGCAGTAGCAAAAGATCGCGTGCTGCACGACCATCCGCCATCGAATTCCCCAGGCGTGCTAGGGTCGCCTTAATATTCATAAACAATCTCCGGTGGTTGTAAGCGGGTACCGAAATGTAGAGCAGTACGTGCTAAGAAAACCAGGAAGGTCAAAAATAGTTTGACGTTCTAGTCTTCTCCCAATGCCGACGAGGTTAGCTGACGGGCTAGGACTGAGAGATGTCCTTCTTGACCACTGTGACAGTGGGTAAAGATAAGCCCCGAAATTTGGTTCCCCCGTTCTTAACTGAGCTGCGCCAAAACAATGGTCTACAGATATCTCTTCGTTAAGATTAAGCTGACTGACTCTTGTCATTCGTGCCTAATCTAACACTTATGTGTCAGAGCCGCAAATTAAGGTTTGCCAAAGGTTTTGATCGGTATAAATCCACACAATTTAAGCATTTTTTGAATTCATGATTGCAGATTGGCTTTCGACAATTCCAGATAATCCGCTGCCACAGTTTCTGGCGGTGGATCGCCGCTGGCATGACTGGCGAAACCGCAAATCAGTGGCTTCTCACTCCCAAAATACAACTTCTCAGATTGTGCTCCAAAATGCTTCTTCCTTGGGAGACATTGACTGGGATGTCATTATCTGCGGGGGTACCCTTGGCATTTTACTGGGCACTGCTTTAGCCCAAAAGGGTTTGCGCGTGGCCATTCTAGAGCGGGGGGAACTGCGGGGGCGATCGCAGGAGTGGAACACATCGCGCCATGAGCTTCAGATTTTGGTGGAGCTGGAGTTATTGACGGAGGTGGAGTTGGAAGCGGCGATCGCCAGTGAATTCAACCCCAACCGCATCGCTTTCCACAGTGGCCCAGAATTTTGGGTTAAAGATGTTCTGAACGTAGGGGTGAATCCGGTGTATTTGCTGGAGTGCCTCAAGCAGCGTTTTTTAGAACTGGGTGGCAAGCTGCTGGAGCATACAGCCTTTGAAAAAGTCACAGTGCATCCCGATGGGGTTTGTATCCAGGCAAGGCAAACGCTGACTGCAAAGCTTATGGTGGATGCGATGGGACATTTTTCACCCATCGTGGCCCAAGCCCGTGCTGGTCAGCAGCCCGATGCGGTTTGTCTGGTGGTGGGAACCTGCGCCAAGGGCATTCCGGCAGGCACCACGGGCGATCTGATGGTGTCTTTGGCACCCATTGAGCAAGGCCATCAATGTTTTTGGGAGGCATTCCCCGCACGGGAGGGTCGCACCACCTACCTTTTTACCTATGCAGATTTTGCCCCAGAACAGCCGAGTTTAGAACAGCTTTTTGAGCAGTATCTTCAGGCAATGCCTGCCTACCAAGGAGTTGAAATTGCCGCGTTAGAGGTACAACGGGCGATGTTTGGCCTATTCCCCAGCTATCGCCAAAGCCCCCTCGTGCTGCCCTGGTCACGAATGCTGGCGATAGGCGATAGCAGTGGATGCCAGTCGCCGCTGAGCTTTGGCGGTTTTGGGGCGATGCTACGTCACCTGAGGCGTTTAAGCGAGGGCGTACAGGATGCCCTTCAGTGTGATGCGCTATCGGTTAAAGATTTGGCGTTACTCCAGCCCTATCAGCCCAATTTGTCGGTCACTTGGCTGTTCCAGAGAGCCATGAGCGTAAGGGCCAATCAAACCCTAAAGCCAAACCAAATTAATGAGTTACTGTCCATCGTCTTTCAATCGATGGAAACCCTCGGAGATCCAGTCCTTCGTCCCTTTCTACAGGATGTGGTGCAGTTTGGCCCACTGTATCGCACGTTAGTTCAGGTGTCTTTACAAGCCCCAGGGATGATTCCAAAGATTTTGCAGCAGGTTGGCCCTGGGGCGTTGCTGGACTGGATGGGTCATTTTGCGGCACTCGGGGTTTATAGCGGATTGAACCAGGTAAATCCGCTGATTCAGACTTGGTGCGATCGCCGACCCGCCCTAGAACGCTTCCGCTGGCAACGGAAACTGGAAGCATGGCGTTATGGGACTGGGGCGGATTACACATCCAGCAACGAAGGTACACCACTTGAATAGAAAAACTGGAGAAGCCGTTAAACTGAATCTTTAAGTGCCTACATACCCTGGCTTGAAGAAACCTATGAGTTTCCAGCATGAATTTGACCTGTGTCTGCGCGCCCGCTATCCTCTAATCTATATTCCTACCCAAGAAGAAGAACGGGTGGAAGCGGCGATCGCCGAATCTGCCAAACGCCAAGGAGATCGTGCAATCTACACCTGGGATTTTGTAGACGGCTACCAAGGCAACCCCAACGATGCAGGCTTTGCCCAACGCAACCCGCTTCAGGCATTAGACCTGGTGGAAAAAGTACCCGCCAATGCCCCCGCAATATTCATTTTGCGAGACTTTCATCGGTTCTTAGGGGATGTTGCCGTCTCTCGCAAACTGCGGAACTTAGGGCGCAGCCTTAAATCTCAGCCCAAAAACCTTGTGCTGCTCGCTGCCGAGCTATCTATTCCCAATGACCTGAGCGAAGTCTTGACGGTCGTAGACTTTCCGTTGCCCACCCTTGCCGATATCCGCCCTGAAATTGAGCGCATGATGGCGGCAATGGGACTCTCCATGTTGCCCCGAGCCTTAGAAGAAATGGTGCGCTGCTGTCAGGGGCTTTCGATGGAGCGGATTCGGCGGGTGTTGGCCAAGGCGATCGCCACCCACGGCTCTCTCAATATGGAAGACCTGGATCTGATTCTGGAAGAAAAGCGCCAAACCATTCGCCAAACCCAAATTTTGGACTTTATCCCCGCCACCCAATCCATCACAGACATTGGCGGTCTCGATAATCTTAAAGACTGGCTGCTATTGCGCGGCAGTGCCTTTTCGGAACAGGCCCGTCAGTATGGCTTGCCCCATCCCCGTGGTTTGCTGCTAGTGGGCATTCAGGGAACGGGGAAATCTTTGACTGCCAAGGCGATCGCCCATCACTGGCACCTGCCCCTATTGCGCCTTGACGTAGGCCGTCTCTTTGCCGGACTTGTAGGCGAATCAGAATCTCGCACCCGCCAAATGATTCAGCTTGCCGAAGCCCTTGCCCCCTGCGTGCTGTGGATTGACGAAATTGACAAAGCCTTTGCTGGGGCAGACGGCAGGGGCGATTCTGGCACCACCAGCCGCGTGTTTGGCACCTTTATCACTTGGCTTGCAGAAAAAACCTCTCCCGTGTTTGTGGTTTCCACCGCCAATAATATTCAGGCGCTGCCCCCAGAACTGCTTCGCAAAGGCCGTTTTGACGAAATCTTTTTTGTAGGGTTGCCCACTAATGAAGAACGCAAGGCCATTTTTGCAGTGCATCTCACTCGCTTGCGCCCCCATAATATTGCCGCCTACGACTTGGATCGGGTCGCCTACGAAACCCCAGACTTTTCTGGGGCTGAAATTGAGCAAAGCCTGATTGAAGCCATGCACTTGGGCTTTAGCCAAAATCGTGATTTCACGACCACCGATATTCTAGAAGCCGTCAGTCAGATTGTGCCCCTTGCCCGCACTGCCCAAGAGCAAGTCAATGTTTTGCAAGAATGGGCTGCTTCGGGGAAAGCCCGCTTAGCATCTCGACATAGTACACTGGGTTTGCGAATCCAGCGCCAGTTCGAGCAGTCTGATTAACCCAAGTTCAAACATCATGTCCAGGCCTAATGTCGCCCAATCCACTCTCGGCATCCTTTTGGGGTTGCTGGCGGTTGGCCTTTTTGTCGGAGTAGCCAGCTTTCTATTTTTACAGAACCTTTCCCGCAGTCCAGAAAAGCCAAATTTTGCGGAGGTTAGAAAAGATAGCTCCCAGCTTGATATCCGCGCTGCCGATGACAAAACCTATATAGCCCTTGTGGAGTATCAAGACGGCCTAGTGTTGAGGGATAAGCCCGATAGCAAAGGTAAGGTGGTCGATACACTGCGCTTTGAGGAAACCGTCATTGTGATTGGCGAATCTGATAATAAGCAATGGCAACAGGTACGCTTTGAAGCCAAAGGGGTTGAGGGCTGGGTGCAAGCAGGCAACCTAAAGCGGGCGCAGTAAATCGGGATAAAAACAGAACTGTGTTCTGCACAATTAGCAACACCCTGCATTACCCCCC
>JANLSD010000340.1:0-11371 GCA_031362245.1 Acaryochloridaceae cyanobacterium OTE_25_metabat_464
AATACTCCACCCCCCCCCCCCCCGTTATACTGGGCGTTGCCGCTATTAAAGAGTTTGTGTGGGGGGAAACTCCTTATTCTACCCCCATTTATAGGGGGTTATTGGGGGGGGTAGTGCAAGGTGTAACTATTTTGTTGAACCACTCATAACAAGTCGAGTACGCTTCAACCTAATGGGCACCCTTCAGGTAAGCCAGCATTGTATCTGCATCAGAAACTTCAAAGGGGTCGGTTTCGCAGTTGTCTGAGTAACCAGGCTCAGCAAAAACCTTCTCAACCGTACCGTCTTTGACCACCATAGAATAGCGCCAAGAGCGCATCCCAAAGCCGAGGTTAGACTTTTCAACCAGCATTCCCATCTTGCGGGTAAATTCACCGTTGCCATCGGGCAGAAGCTTGACCTTATCTGCACCAATGTTTTTGCCCCATTGGAACATCACAAAAGCATCGTTCACAGAAACACAATAGACTTCGTCTATGCCTTGAGCTTTCAACTCTTCATAAAGCTCTTCATAGCGAGGGAGATGGGTCGAAGAACAGGTGGGCGTAAAAGCACCAGGCAAAGAAAATATAGCGACCCGCTTGCCGTTAAATATTTCTTCAGAGGTTACATCTTGCCAACGAAAAGGGTTAGGCCCACCCACCGACTCATCGCGAACGCGGGTCTTAAAGACAACGGAAGGTACTTTTTCCATAACAGCCATAGCTTTTATCCTTTTGTATGCGAATCTATATTAGAATAATTCTGATTTAAGAATAAATCAAGAGTCAGAACTATTTTTTTATAATAACTTATTTAAAGAGATAGCTGCTCTTAGTCAAGATTGATTATAATTAATTTAATCTTATTGTAGCGTCTTCAGTTTAAGAACCTGGGCGGGGCTGTAGGCAGTTTAATCTACGCTGCGAATCAATTCGTTTTATGGGTGCAGTTACACCTGACACACTATGTCTGACACTTCTATTGCTGCTGTCGTCGAAACCCTTAAAGAGAAAGGACTGCGCGTTACGCCTCAG
The DNA here is from genome assembly GCA_031362245.1 of Acaryochloridaceae cyanobacterium OTE_25_metabat_464. GTDB lineage: Bacteria > Cyanobacteriota > Cyanobacteriia > Thermosynechococcales > Thermosynechococcaceae > JAAURS01. Next base: position 1,017 of record JANLSD010000340.1, read on the forward strand.
CGCTGCGCCGTGTATGTCAACCTGCTAAGCCGCACGGATCACCCTACGGTGGATCAGCTACTGCGCGATTTAAATCAGTCTTTCCCTATTTCTTCTCAGGCAACGGTATATAGCTCTTTGCAAGCGTTGCAGAATGCAGGACTGGTACGGGAAGTTTTGTTAGAAGAAGGCGTTTCTCGTTACGATGCCAATGTGACGCCCCATCATCATTTCCGGTGTCGCTGCTGTGGCTCTATTGAGGATATTGGCTGGTCAGCATTGCCATTGCTCAGTCTACAAGGATTGCGGCCTGGGTTAAAGGCGGAGGGCTATGAAGTGACGGTGAATGGCTTGTGCAATCATTGTCAGTCTTAGGTCAGTCAAAAAAGAAATACAAAAAAGGATGCTGTTTTATACAGCATCCTTTTTTGTTGAAACTCATTGACTAGATTTAGCCTGACTGGACTGTAGGGGCGCAAGGCCTTGCGCCCCTACAAAATCAAGCGAAACCCCTAGTACTTATAGCTTTCAGCCTTGTAGGGTCCCTCAACGGGTACATTGATGTAATCTGCTTGGGTTGTGGATAGTTGAGTGATAACACCACCAAACCCTTCAACCATATAACGTGCAACCTCTTCATCAAGCTTCTTAGGAAGAATCTCGACGGTGATAGCTGCCGCTTTGGCAGATTCAGGCAAGTCAGCAAATTTGCGCTCGAATAAGAACATTTGAGCCAACACTTGGTTCGCAAAAGATCCATCCATAATCCGTGATGGGTGGCCTGTTGCATTACCGAGGTTAACCAAACGGCCTTCTGACAATAGAATCAAGAAGTCTGTCTTATCATTGCTGCGATAAACTTGGTGCACTTGGGGCTTCACTTCATCCCAACGCCATTCGCTTCGCATAAAAGCAGTGTCGATTTCGTTGTCGAAGTGACCAATGTTGCAAACCACAGCGCCTGACTTGAGGCTCTTGAGCATATTGGCATCACAAACGTTTTTGTTGCCTGTGGTTGTGACCAAGAGATCGGTCTTAGACAGCAACTCGGTGTTGATGGAACTTAGCGTGCCATCGTTAATGCCGTTGTTGTAGGGAGAGACCAATTCAAAGCCGTCCATGCAGGCTTGCATGGCGCAGATGGGATCGATTTCTGTAACTTTAACAATCATCCCTTCTTGACGGAGGGAAGCGGCAGAACCCTTGCCCACATCACCGTAGCCAATGACCACGGCTTTTTTGCCAGCCATCAAATGGTCTGTACCGCGTTTGATTGCGTCATTCAAGCTATGACGGCAACCATATTTGTTGTCATTCTTAGCCTTGGTGACGGCGTCGTTCACATTGATGGCCGGAATTTTGAGTTCGCCTTTTTCCAGCATTTCCAACAGACGATGAACCCCAGTGGTGGTTTCTTCTGTTACGCCGTGGATGGCGGTCAACATCTGTGGATATTGTTCGTGGATATGGCCCGTGAGGTCGCCACCATCATCCAGAATCATGTTGGCATCCCAGAGCTTGCCTTCGGGAGTGCGGCAGGTTTGCTCAATACACCACATGTATTCTTCTTCGGTCTCTCCCTTCCAGGCAAAGACGGGGATTCCGACAGCGGCGATCGCAGCGGCAGCGTGATCTTGGGTCGAAAAAATATTGCAAGAAGACCAGCGCACTTCTGCACCCAGTTCTTGAAGGGTTTCAATGAGTACAGCGGTCTGAATGGTCATGTGGATGCAGCCAATGATCTTGGCACCCAACAAAGGCTTCTCAGCACGGTATTTAGCCCGAATCGTCATCAGAGCGGGCATTTCACTTTCGGCGATCGCAATTTCTTTACGGCCCCAATCTGCCAAACTTATATCAGCAACTTTATAGTCTCTGGTTAAAACTTGTGTCGTCATAGATTCCTTAAGTTAGTTTGAGTAGGTCGTTCAAGGTTAATAAATCCCTTTATAACACCAAGTTCAAGATAGGCAGTGTTACAAAGGTGGGTATAAGTACGGATTGCAACCGAATCATTCGTCTCTAATATTAACAAAATATTGAGAATTGATACATAAATTAAAAAAAACATTTTCAGTTCATCAATCTATGCTGCGGAACTTAGCATAGTCTAGGGGGTCAGAGTGCTAATTAGGGTTCAAAACTTAGTTCTGTTTTAGGGCAACGGTGAGATAACTTGAAAACGATACGGTCATTGATAATTTTAGCTGTCCTAGTGATGGGCGCAACGGTAACGCAACGCGCCGATGGACAACCTGCAAGCCATTCATTGCCTTCAGTTTTGGCACAGTCTACGGATCCACCATCTTCACCGACAGCAGCGGTTTCAGCCTACGTGCGTCAAGGAGACCGTGCCTATGCAGAGGGTAAATATGCAGAGGCCGCTGAGGCTTATACCAATGCCATTAAGCTGTATGACCTGAATGAATATGCTTATTACAATCGGGGCAATGCCTACCGCAAACTCAAAGACTATCCAAAGGCGATCGCCGATTTCACTAAGGCAATTCAACTCAATTCTCAGAATACCTTTGCCTATCTCTACCGTGGCATGGCGCTTCAGGCGAGTGGTCAGACCGATATGGCGATCGCCGATTACACTGCACTGATCAAAATGGATGGTCAGCAACCGTTGGCCTATGTCCGTCGAGCGGAAGCCTATGTCAGCCTTAAGCAGAATGAGAAAGCGAGGGATGATTTTAAGTTGGCTTCTGACCTGTATAGAAAACAAGGAAATCCAGGGCTGTCTGAGAAAGTGCAGAGTCAGTCACGAGCGCTCAAATGAATGCACTCTCAAGGCTTTTCGCTCAAGACTAAGTTGCTGGAGATGTTTCTAAGTCCAAGGTAATTTGGGTCGAGGGAAATGGGTCAAGAATGGGCGTTAGCGGAGCTTTGGGAATCGACAGTCGGTTGCGTGTGTACCACCAGTCTTGGATTTGAGTGGAAAGGCGATCTGTATAAATGGTTAGAATCGTTGGCTCTGATGGGTTGCTGTAGCCCATTAGCTCAACGCTATAGCTGGCATAACGCCTAGCGGCCATGTCGCCAACGAAGCGATTGCCAATCCTTCGCCAACTGGGTTCTTTGCTGCGCCACTGAATGCGACAGCAGGGCCAGGGGAGTTTTTCGCGATCAAACAAACGACAGCAAGGCCCAATAATGCGATAGCGAAATTGACCGCCCGGACTATGCAGGATGGATTCGCTTGGTAAAGGATGTTGACCCAGACTAGTCAAGGATGTGTCTTTCTCTTGGGCGTGGGCAAGACCCATAATAGCGCTCTACTGTGCTGATGTTGTAGCCAAAAATGTTTCAATTTGGGTGGCGGTGGGCTGGGCGGCGATCGCTCCAGCTTGCATGGTTGTGAGTGCCCCCACGGCACTGGCATAACGAACCATATCTCTGACGGTTTGAGGATCCTTGAGGTCTGGTTGTTGGCACAGTTGATGGAGCAACCCTGCCGTAAACGAGTCTCCCGCTCCAGTCGTATCCACCACGTCAACTGAGAAGGCGGGTTCTGAGCCTGTCATGCCACCGAGCCAATAGCGACAGCCGTGCTCCCCTGCGGTCACAAAGACGCCCTTAACTTGAGGGTATTGTTCTACAACAGCTTGAGGGTCTGAGGATTCAAAAAATAGCTCGGCTTCTTCTTGGGCCAATTTGATGAAGTCGGCTTGGGCTAAAACGCGATGAATGAGTGGGGTGGCTTCCGATGGGTTAGGCCAAAATACAGGTCGCCAGTTTAGATCAACCAATATAGATAAACCATAGGTTTTAGAAAGTTCTAGGGCTTTATAGATGGCTTCACGGCTGTTGGGATAGGCTAGGGCTAGGGTTCCTAATACCAAAAACTGGGCCGTTTGAAAGAGTGTTTCAGGCAGAGCGGATGCCTGAAGATGAGCGTCGGCAAAGGCGGTGGTGTCGGTGGTGCCAAATCCGGCAAAATGGCGATCGCCCTCCAGTGTTCGCGTCACATATACGATGCGTGTAGGAGCTGCGGGATGACGCTGAAGTCCTTCTAAGTTGACGCCCAAATCGCTTAATACCTGGGCTAAGGCATGACCATCGGGGTCTTGACCAATGCAGCCAAAATAGGCCGAAGGGGTACCCAAACGGGTAAGGGCACAGGCAACGTTTGCAGGTGCGCCGCCAGGATAAGGTGTCCAGGTTTTGACATTTTCTAAAGACTGTCCAGGCTGATCGGCAAGATAGTCAAAGAGGAGTTCGCCAATGCAAAGAATTTGAGGCGCTGTCATTTTGTGCTCCTTGCGGATACTTCAACACAAGCGTGCTGGCTTTTTAGAATAGGCCAATGGTAGCTCCTGTCTACACGCCTGATCTTTACCATTCTTGATCCCATCCTGAGTTCGCCTTATTTGCCGTGCCTCTCGGAACAATTTGCAGCTCTAAATCCAACGCGGCGAGGAGCTTAAACAGTGTTTCCAGCTTGGTGCTGTCCGGTTTGTTCTCAAAGGCAGATACGGTCTCTTGCCTTACCCCAACGCGATCGCCCACTTCTGATTGACTCAGCTTCTTTCGTTTGCGGTAATCTCTCGTAAATTCAGCCAGCTCTTGGGTGGAATGAATTATCATAGGGTGTGATCTCTATGTGCTATAGAGAATAAATACTTTTTATGAACTATAGCAGATAAAGCCTGGTTTAAGCGCCGTAGCACATAGATTCTAGCCACCATCGCGGAACAAATTCCGGCGGAAGGGAGCCGCAAACGGTCTCAAAGCCTGTCACCCAGACACCACGATTAAAATAGTTCATATTGTTTCCCGTCAACCGTTTCGGAAAATAATGAACCGATTGATGTCGATGGTTGTGCAGCGATCGCACTTTTCAAACCTCAGTCAACTCAATCCACATCAGGATCAATCCCCAGCGCCCTCAATTGCTCCGCCAGACGAGCCGCTTTTGCTTCAGCTTGCCTTTGCTGCTCTTGGGCCTGCAATCGTTGCTGTTCTGATTGCTCTAGGGGGGTTGGAATCCAATCACCTTGTTCATCTAGCCATCTCAGCCAAGGACGGGTTCTGTCTTCGTACTCACCCTGCCATAAACCCAACCCTGCCTTTAACTCTGGCATCCAAAAGCGATCATTCTCAGGCACCATTGCTTGATACTGACCCTTCACCAGTCGATAGCCCCTTAGCGTATTGCTATAGCGGTCATATAAAACGTAGTAAGGCACCTTTAGAATCTGCTCATATACGTCCCACTTGGTCGGAGGTTCCCACTCTCCAGCTTCGGTTTGTCCCAAATCTTCTTTTTCTGTGCCTGGAGATATTAACTCCACAACCACATAGGGATTTACCCCTTCATCCCAGGCCACATAGCTGAGACGTAAATCTTCTCTGCCATATAGACGCGGTACGCCGATCGCCACAAACCAATCCGGTCGCTTATGCCACAGGGGATGGTTGAGGTCGTAATACAGGTTAATATCGGTGCCTGTAAAAATGCGATTGCGCGCCACGTCTGACAAACGCAACGTCGCGCTTAAAAGGTGGGGCTGTAAATCATGAAATTCGTCCGGCAAGCCAGGTTCCTCAGGATCTTCACTGGGAAGATCGTACATCGTAGGCCAGGGTTTGGCTGCAAATGGCTGAAGGCGATCGCGATAGGCTTGGGTCATGGTTATCCCTTAGGGTGCCTCAATGAGCGGCTGTCTCTAGTATATGACCTAGAAAATTGAATCTGACAGGATCGTCATCGTGGACTTAAAGTAGGAAATAACCACTCTGCGAATTAGAAACAGGAGTCGAAACATGGGTGAATCAAAGCGACGTAAAACGCAACTCGGCGAAAAATACGGTGCAGACAAGTCTATTTTTCCAGGATTCTCCTTTACCAAAGCCAACAGCACAAAGTTCGTAGAATGGAGTACCTGTGGGGCTTGGATTGGTATCTTTGTCCTAGGCGGTGGCTGGGTTGTCATTCGCTTTATAGGCCCCAGTTTTGGCTGGTGGGACGTTCAATAGCAACAGCAGCGGCAGCAGCGGCAATTTTTTGAGAGAACCTTCATGGAACGAGACGTTCAGTCCCTTGCAACCCAGTACAAAACAGCACTCCTGGAAGATGTAATTCCCTTTTGGGAGCATCACTCCATAGATGAGCAGCATGGCGGCTACTTCACTTGCCTAGATCGCGACGGACAAGTCTACGACACAGACAAATTTGTCTGGCTCCAAAACCGCCAAGTTTGGATGTTCTCCACGTTCTATAACCAAATTGAGCCGCGTCAAAACTGGCTCAAGATTGCGGCTCATGGCGCTCATTTTTTGGCAAAACATGGGCGTGATGCCGAGGGCAACTGGTATTTTGCCCTGACCCAAGACGGTCAGCCTTTGGTGCAGCCCTACAATATTTTTTCAGACTGCTTTGCGGCGATGGCTTTTAGTAAGTTTGCCCTTGCCTCTGGCGAAAACTGGGCGAAGGATGTGGCGCTCCAAGCCTACGGCAATGTTTTGCGTCGTAAGGATAACCCCAAGGGCAAGTATACCAAGGGCTACCCTGGCACACGCCCCATGAAGTCTTTGGCGGTGCCAATGATTTTAGCGAATCTGACCCTGGAAATGGATTGGCTGCTGCCTAAAGCAACCTTAGAAAAAGTCTTAGATGAGACGGTTCAAGAGGTCATGACGGATTTCTTGGATCCAGCCAGAGGGCTAATGTTTGAAAATGTGGCGCTGGATGGGTCACGCCTAGACTGTTTTGAGGGACGGCTGATCAATCCTGGTCATGGGATTGAAGCAATGTGGTTCATTATGGATATTGCCAACCGTCGTGGGGATGCCGCAACCATCAACCGTGCTGTGGATGTGGTGCTGAATATTCTCAACTATGCTTGGGATAAAGACTACGGTGGGCTGTATTACTTTATGGATTCTAAAGGTCATCCACCCCAGCAATTAGAGTGGGATCAAAAACTGTGGTGGGTACATTTGGAGACGTTGGTGGCGCTTGCGATGGGCGATCGCCTCACCCATCGCCCTGAGTGTTGGGAGTGGTTCCAGAAAATTCATGACTATTCCTGGTCACATTTTGCCGATCCACAGCATGGGGAATGGTTTGGGTATCTCAATCGTCGGGGAGAGGTATTGCTAAATCTAAAGGGCGGTAAGTGGAAGGGCTGTTTTCATGTGCCCCGTGCGCTGTACCTGTGCTGGCAACAATTTGAGGCTTTGCAGCAGACTTAATTGAGGGAATAAAGCATGCTCTCGTGACAACCTCTGGATGGGAACTGCCCTAAGGCTCTGCCATGTTTCTCCCCCCAGAATTGGGTGACTGGGGGGAGAGTACAAGTGATGCATAACTTACCTGAACAGTCTCTAAGTCCTGTGGTTATCCGATCGTCAGCACCTCAGATGGAAGCCGCTGAAAACTGAGTCGCTCATTGGCAACATCCACAAAAATGGTGTCTCCATCCACAAAGTCACCTCGTAGAATACTCTTTGCCATCGTGGTTTCCAACTCCTTCTGAATCGTGCGCTTAAGCGGACGTGCCCCATACACAGGGTCATACCCCACCTCCGCCAACAGATCCAACGCCGCATCCGATAGCTTCAGCGCCATCTTGCGCTCTTGGAGCCGCTTCTCTAAGCGCTTCACCTGAAGCTTCACAATATTGCGAAGCTGATCTTTGCGAAGGCTATGGAAAATAATCGTTTCATCCACACGGTTTAGAAACTCAGGACGGAAACTTCCCCGCAGCGTCTCTAGCACCCGCGACTGCATTTCACCATAGCGGCTGTCATCCCCTGCTAAATCTAGAATGTACTGGGAGCCGATATTGCTGGTCATAATGATGATGGCATTCTTGAAATCCACCGTGCGCCCCTGGGAGTCCGTCGCACGCCCATCGTCGAGAATTTGCAACAGAATATTGAATACGTCTGGGTGGGCTTTCTCAATTTCATCAAACAAAATCACCGAGTAGGGTCTACGCCGCACTGCTTCTGTGAGCTGACCGCCTTCGTCGTAGCCAATGTATCCAGGAGGGGCACCGACTAAGCGCGAGACGGAGTGTTTTTCCATATACTCCGACATGTCGATCCGCACGATCGCCTCTTCGGTATCAAACATATAGGCCGCCAGCGCCTTGGCCAGTTCGGTTTTGCCCACGCCTGTCGGCCCAAGGAAAATAAAGCTGGCGATGGGGCGATTGGGGTCAGCAAGTCCGGCCCGCGATCGCTGAATGGCATCCGCCACGGCAGTCACGGCTTCTTCTTGTCCAATTACGCGCTCATGCAGCTCATCTTCGAGGTACAGCAGCTTTTCCATTTCAGACTGCACCAGCTTGGTCACAGGGATGCCTGTCCATTTGCCAATAATTTCGGCAATGTCACCCTCGGTGACTTCTTCGCGCAGCATGGAGTGACCCGTGGTTTGGGTTTGAGCCAAGCTACTTTCGGCATCTTCGAGTTTTTGATGCAGGCTCACCAGGGTACCGTACTTCAGGGCGGCGGCTTTCTCGTGATTATATTCACGTTCGGCCTGCTGCAATTCGATGTTGGTACGGTCAATTTCTTCTTTGATGGTCTGAAGCTTGTCGATAACCTGCTTTTCGGATTGCCATTGGGCGTTGAGGCTAGACTGCTCTTCTTTGAAGTCCGCAAGTTCTTTCTCTAGGCGCACCAGCCGATCTTGAGAGGCGCGATTACTCTCTTTCTGCAAAGACAGCCGCTCCATCTCTAGCTGCAAGACTTTGCGATCAATCTCATCCAGCTCTTCTGGCTTGGAGGTGATTTCCATCTTGAGCTTGGCAGCCGCTTCATCCATTAAGTCGATCGCCTTATCAGGCAAAAAGCGATCGCTGATGTATCGCGTCGAGAGCGTCGCCGCCGCCACGAGGGCATTGTCAGAAATTTTGACCCCGTGGTGAACTTCGTATCGCTCTTTTAAACCGCGCAGAATTGAAATGGTGTCTTCAATGGTGGGCTGGTCAATAAACACCTGCTGGAAGCGTCGTTCTAAAGCCGCATCTTTTTCGATGTATTTACGATATTCATCGAGGGTGGTGGCTCCAATACAGCGCAGTTCACCCCGCGCCAGCATCGGTTTGAGCAAATTGCCCGCATCCATCGAGCCTTGAGCCGCACCTGCGCCCACCACGGTATGGATTTCATCAATAAACAAAATAATGGCACCGTTAGATTCGGTGACTTCTTTCAAGACAGACTTGAGGCGTTCTTCAAATTCGCCTCGATACTTTGCCCCTGCGATCAGTGCGCCCATATCGAGGGTGATGAGCTGGCGATCGCGCAAGGACTCCGGCACGTCTCCAGCAATGATGCGCTGGGCTAGACCTTCGGCGATCGCGGTCTTACCCACCCCTGGCTCACCAATGAGCACCGGATTATTTTTGGTACGGCGAGACAGGATTTGAATGGTGCGGCGAATTTCATCATCTCGACCGATCACCGGATCGAGCTTGCCTGATTTTGCCAATTCAGTGAGGTCTCGCCCGTACTTTTCAAGGGATTCGTACTTGCCTTCAGGATTTTGATCCGTCACTTTTTGACTTCCTCGTATTTGCTCAATAATTTTGCGTAGCTTGGCTTCATCTAGCCCCATTTCTTGGAACAATGCCTGCCCGAAGCGATCATCCTTTGCATAGGCCAGAATTAGATGCTCGATGGAAATGTACTCATCTTCAAACTCTTTACGATTGCCATCGGCGCGATCTAAAAGTGTATCTAAACTCCGTCCTACGTACACCGAACTGCTGGGGGCACTGAGTTTTGCCTGTTTGTTTATAAATTCAGCGGTGCGATCGCGCAAGCGCTGGACGTTCACCTCAGCCTTATTAAAAATGCTGGAGGCTAAGCCATCCTGCTCTAGCAGCGCCTGAAGCAAATGCTCGCTTTCGATTTGCTGCTGCTGGGCTTGCTTGACAATATCTGGAGTGCGGACAACCGCCTCCCAGGCTTTTTCAGTAAATTGATTAGGGTTTGTCGGCTGCATGGACGATCATTCCTTTCGGCAGTGGAACCTATACTGCTCTACTGCCATTGTAAAGAGAGAACGAAAATTGATTGGGTCGGTGTTCTCACCCTCTAATATAGGGATTTACGCCTTTTGCCGCCATAATCTAAACCCTACCCAAGATTAGACTTGGAGTTTTTAATCCGATTCAGAACGTAATAGGCACTGACCGGAGAAAAGGATATGTGTCAAACCGAGAAAGTCGAGCTTAATATACATCATGCAATGTCCTTACTGTACCGGAGCGTACCTGAACAAAGCAGGGAAGGGTCGTAGACAAGACCAAGCCGTACAGCGTTATTGGTGCATTGATTGCAAGTCATTCCTATTTTTGATTATCCGATGGATATTCGTCGGGTCATCTACACCACCAATACGATTGAAT
>JANLSD010000433.1:0-2078 GCA_031362245.1 Acaryochloridaceae cyanobacterium OTE_25_metabat_464
AAATCACAAGCGTGCCACTAATGCACACAATATCAAGCTGGTAGTCCGTAAGGCTGACGACCCCATAGCCCGCAAATCCTGCCAACAGGCTCCAGGTTAGGATGCGATCATTGCCCTCCAAGGCCAGGGGTTGCGCTCTCCATAACCTTATGCCCCAATAGCCCAACCAACCCACTATCGCAAGACTTAACGCAATCCCAAAACCGCCAAATTCAGCCCAAACCTGGGCGGGTGTGCCGTGAAGTTGATGCACTAGCTCAGCTTCTCGACCTGCCCAAGCAGGACGGTAAGACTGATACAGCAAGGGCACACTCCCCGCACCAGCCCCAAAGAACGGATGCGCTAACCCCATCGCCCATCCTGTGGCATTGGTGATCAGGCGAAAGGCCGTTTCGCCGCCTGCGCTATCAAAAGATGTTGGGGAGAAGAGCGATAGCTGCGCACCAAGAGTCCGCAGCCGATTGTTCGCCAATAGAATGCCACCTAAGCCCACCACGAGTCCCAGCCCAACCATCCACCGAAATCGAGACGGCATCCGGCTGTGTCCCAGCAGCAGCAACCCACCGGATACGCCCACAACTGCCGTTCCCAACCATCCCCCCCGAGAACTGGTTGTGTAGAGATCCACTAGGCCCAAAAGCGTCCCCAAACCCCAGAACCAGCGCATCTTAGTCTTAGAAATAAGAGCGAGTCCCAACAGGAGGGGCAACCCCAGCACGAGATAGCCCGCCACATAATTTTGATGCCCAATCGGTGCCCAATTCCGTAGCTCTAGGGTCGAAAAATCATAGGAAAGATTTAGTCCCGCCGTTTTTAGGTTTTTGAGGCGATTGAGTTCCGGCAAGAGGGTTTGACTTACCCAAAGACCAAGGCTAACCGTAATAAACGCTACGGTTAAATAACCTTGAGCCTTAAGCAGTTTTAGCCGCCGTTCTGGACTAGAGCACCAAGCATTGAGGGCATAGAGTGCGGCAATCACACAAAAGGCGGCCCAGCTATACCAACGGGACTGCTGCGGAAATTGAGCCAGCAGTGTTGATCCCACTAGCCCCAAGGTGGCTAACCCTACGCCATAATCGAGTCTGTAGCCTAATTTTGTGAGGTGCTGTTGCAGCCACCCATCCCGTATAAGCCATAGCCAGGGCAGCAGTAATGCCACCTGCCAAACAAACACCCAAGGCCAAGATAGGACTACACTGCTGCTGTCAGGCAGGAGTGTAAACAGGGCGTAAAAGCAAGCCGCAAGGGGACCCAAAATATCTCTGGATGTATTCTGGGCGTTGGTTCCGTTGGAGTCCATAGGAGCGTCTGAGAAAGGGTATTTCGGGGAATGGCCCTTTAAGATTATCTGTATAGATTTCCATCCCCCTTAGCAGTGAGGGTACCCAAGGAAGTAGCTCAACTCATCGGCTTGAGGCAATTTCACCTGGAATGCACCATTGCGCTGAATGATCTCTCCACCCTAATAGTGCAATGGGCTGTTTTCTGCTGCTGTAGTTTTGCCTTAACGTCAGGTCTGATTGATAATGAATAAAGCGAAAGCGCAGGATGAAGCAATAGCATGGCTATTACAACCCAAAAGCTCACCTTTGAAGAATATCTGAGCTATGACGACAGCACCGACACCCGCTATGAGCTGGTTGATGGTGAACTGGTTGCGATGAGCTTAGGTACCGGAAAACATGGCGACATTACCGAATTTTTGGACGAACAGTTCCGCAATCAAATCAAGCAAAGGGGACTTCCCTGGGCTTGCAAACAAATGACCGTTGGCGTGCGTTCCCCCCGTGGGCGAAGTTGGGATGCCTCTCGCATCCCCGACATCACCATCTTGTCCCTTGCGCAGTGGGAAGCAATGGCAGACCGAGAGGCAGTCATCAACCTAAATGAGCCGCCCCCATTTTTGGTGGTCGAAGTGGTCAGTCCTTCTACAAAAACCGATGACTACCGATCAAAACGTGCTGAATATGGGCTTCTAGAAATTCCTGAGTACTGGATCGTAGACCCCATCGCCCAGAAAATTACGCTTTGCATCTTAGACCATGAGTTTTACGACGCCATAGAATTCCGAGACAATG
>JANLSD010000011.1:0-10158 GCA_031362245.1 Acaryochloridaceae cyanobacterium OTE_25_metabat_464
GGGCAGCTTTATAAGAAGGCGTTGGTGAATGTGGGCGCTGCGACGATTGAGGCGTTGGGGATGATTCGGGCAGATCTTTGTCTGTTGGGAGTTTGCAGTCTACACCCAGAGGTGGGAATTAGCGTGCAGAATTTAGATGAAGCCCATGTGAAACGAGCGATGATCTCGCGATCGGCTGAGGTGGTGGGCTTGGCGACTGCGGCGAAGTTAGATACGGCGGCTTCTTATGTGGTAGGCCCCATTCAGGCGCTGACCTATCTGGTCACGGCGTCAACGGTGGCGACTGAGACGCTGACGGAATATAAGGATCTTGGGTTGACCGTTATCCGTGATGAGGATTTTTAGACGCAGTTTAATTGAAGTTTGTCGTTTCTTCTCAATCATTCCGATTTGGCTAAGTACCAATAACCCCCCACAGCAGCATTGCGCTGCCCTAGTGGTGAAGAATAAGATCTGAGTAACTTTCTAAGACTTACACGAGAACTTCATGCTTACCAGTAGTCGCCATGTCAAATCAGGTTATGTGACAACAATCGATGAGAAGAAACAATATGAGGGTTTATGGTGGGTCAATGAACAGAGTGATGAAGCAGTGTCGGGCTATCTTCACATTACTCCGAACGGGATATGGCTGTCTCTAAACGGCACTCTGAAGACAACTGAGAGTCTTTACCATAGCCTCATAGATCTTGTCAGTTATAACTTGATACATGGAATTCAGTCAAATGGACACCGTTTTACGCTTGAGACATGTACTGAGTCTAAAAAACGTTCTCCCCTGGGTTTTGGATACTCCATGCAGACGTTTGCGGTAGGTCGAGTTTATTGTGGTATTCATGCCAACAGTCTAGATGAACTTAAATTCAGTGAGTACCGCATCAATTATACCTATCTTGAAGACTGGTTCAGAAATATTGGGCTTGGCCTACCTGAGGAAGTAGAGGGTGGTTTTTTTATTGGTTATGAACCAAATATAGCTACAAAGGTCTCTCCGCTTAAGTTTGAGATTCAAAACCAAGAAGCCACTATCGAGATCACTAGTACCCCTGAATGGAATCTCAATTTTCAAGAATGCAAAATTAGAATCGAGACAATTATGACCGTCTTCTGCAAATCACCCATATCATTTGCAGAGGTAAGCAACAAGGTATTGGATCCTTTTCGAGACTTTCTCAACTTGGCAACAGCACATCCAAACTCAGTGACTAGCTTATCAGCCCAAGTTGAAGATAGACAGATTGTTATTCATAATCAGAGCGTGTATGAGAGGCAAACACGATCTTCTGATTTCTACCAAGGCTTGATGCTCTTTAGCGCTAAAGATATTGCTGATGATCCAGCTTCTTACATTAATAGGTGGTTTGCCGTTGAACAAGAGATGAAGGATGTTTGCGAACTATTCTTTGGAGTTCATTACGATCAAGGAGCCTTCGCGACGAATAAATTCTTGAATGTCATACAAGCTTTAGAAGCTTATAGCCGAGTTCGGCATGGGGAATACAAAATTTGCAAAGAAGATCATAAACATCGTTCAAATGCTATCGTAAAATCTGCTCCTGACGAATACAAAGATTGGTTGCGACAAGCATTAAGCTACGCAAATAATAAGTCTCTAAAAGAGTATCTAATTAATCTTGTAGAAAAGGCTAAGCCTTTGTCCGAGAGACTATTTTCTAATCCTGATGAGTTTTCTAAATGGGTCGTTGATACTCGAAATTATTTGACTCATAGAGATGCGGAAGGGAAAAAACGAATAGCTAGGGGAGACACTTTAGATTTAATGATTTATAGTCTTTTGTGGTTGTTCAGAATTCATTTTCTGCTTGAGGCTGGATTTAATTATGACCAATGTAACGAGCTTCTAAAACAGAATAATAATTTCAATTCACTTTGTTCTGATCCTGAGCTAGAAATACCTTGGAGAAATGCTGCTTAGGAATTTTTTGGATAGTGAGTTAAAACATTTGACTTTAGAGTTGGTAAAGTAAAAGCATAAAATTAGTTTCTTGAAAATCTTAAATCATTACCCTACTCAATTCGAGCGTTGAAGACATTATGATAAAATCTCTGACAGTGATATTTAGAAAATTTCTATACTTTGCATGAACACGACAATAGCCACAACTACATTCGTATTACTGGTTCTGGCACCATCAGTATTTGCGGCACCATGCAAAATCATTCAAAGTGTTTATCGTGATGCAAATGGCAGAGGGTTTGAGCTGGTTTTTGGTGCTTCAATACCTGGAGTTATTATGTCAAGGGCAACAGCTACCATTAACCATCCGAAGCAAAATCAAATTCATAGTTTTAGCGTTACTCAATCTAATGGATATGGATCAATTTTTTTTCTGGGCATTAATGCAACCAATAAGGGGTTAGAGTACGGGGATAGCTTTAACATAAACTTTTTTGATCAAAATTTTAAATCTGCTACTCCAGGAGTTTTTGGACGAGAAATACAAGCACCAAAATATGCATTTATTTCAGGCTTGGGCAGTTATGACCACTACAAAAGAAGGTCTACAGCTTCAATCGACACACCACCTCTCTTAGGTGATTTAATGTGGGTTTTTGAGCGTTGTCAATAACACTGAAATCGCCCTCACCGCAATAACAACCTACCTCAACAATAGCGGCATCATCTACCGCAAGGCGATTGCGGACGATCCTTTTTCTAGGAAAGGGTAGAGGCTGAAGCTTTAACCAATCCTCTAAGTCTGGTGCTTCTAGATTAGCAGACACAGTAAATCTAGACTCAGGACAATGCTAATCGACACCCAAGAGGTCTAAGTCACGCACGGCAAAATCTTTTTTGCACAAGTGTAAAGTAGAGTGTAAAATGGATTTCTTGGGCACCCTAGAGACATATGAAAACACAGACACCCAAAATGAGTCTTGCGCCCGTCTTCTATACCCTGGCGCAAGTGCAATTTAACCCAATTGCACAAATGGTGGATTATGTCCCCCGTTTGCAAGAACACCTGCGTCTCAATGGTTTCCCTGATTTCCGAGCCGAAAATCAAATAGAGGTTACGTTTCGTCGGCTAGACGAACCACAACCCGATGTTCAGCCTCAGCACCATGTGCGATGGAGTTTTACAAACACTCAGGGCACTGAAGGCTACCTGCTACTCTCAAACACCCTAGTTTTTCACACCACCGCATACACCACCTTTGAAGACTTCTTGCAGAAAGCCATTGCCGGATTAAGACTCGTTGATGAGATCGTTAAACTGGCCTACGTCGAACGTATTGGTCTGCGTTACCTTGATGCAGTGGTGCCAACAGAAAACGAAACGCTGCAACAGTACTTAAATTCATCTCTGCTTGGCTTATCCTCCACCTTAGATGGCATCTTAAGCCACAGCTTTACAGAGACCGTCATCCTTGTAAAAGACGGAACCTTAGTCACCAGAGCCGTAACCACAGATGGTTCCTTAGCACTGTCCCCCGACTTATTCCCCTTACAGCTCAAGCTACAACCCCGCTTTGCAGAAGTTAGTCATCGCAATGCCGTCTTAGATACAGATTACTTCGTCGCTAAACGAACCGACTTTAATCTCACAGAAATTGAAACGCAACTGTCAGATGCCCATGACATCATCGCCAATGCTTTTAAAGTTTCGGTAACTGACCACGCTAGGGAGAAGTGGGCTTAAGATTATGAACAACATATTAACACCCTATCCTCCAAATAGTTATAAGCCTAGAAATACCTACGAGCCTCACACAGCAGTCAAAGTAGTGGCTCCTTTTTTGCTACTAGCAGGCACTGGTGGTGTCATAACCGCCCATAGCACTGAAGTCCTACACCGCTGGATTCACGATCCGCGTATCCACATTGAGCGTCCCACACTCAAAAACGTTGACATGCGCTCCCCTGCGGAACTCGTTGCAAACATCCGCGATATTTTTGGCATAAATATGTCAGATCTAGCCTCTATCCTTGGCGTTACCCGTCCTACCGTCTATGCTTGGCTAGAAGGTCAAGAGCCTAAAGCAGAAGCAGTAATACGTATTCAGCAGTTGTCCCACACCGCTGACCAAATCAAACAGGCAAATATTGTCCGTCTAGACAAGCTAGTGCACCGCCCAATTCTAAACGGGCGTTCCTTGCTGGATATGCTCAAAGCAGATGAAAACCCTTCAGAAGCCTTAGCCAAACTCAAAGCAATAGCTGACAAAGAAGCCCAAACCCGCCGTGAGCCAAAAGGCTCAGGCAAAAACCTGCGCTCACTGGATGACGTATTAAGCGAATTTTCTATCGCCACCGATGAACGGAGCTAGCAAAAACAAATGCCGTGGTCTCGAAACACCTTGTGGCGACAGGGTAGCGTACTTCTTCAAAAAGACTTTCACGCCGCAAACCTGAATGACTCATCTGATGCAGAACTGGTCGTCGCAATCTCTCATGATTGCGATATTGCCAACGACAACCTCGAAGCTGAACCTGCCATAGAGTTCATTTTTGGTCGCATCATCCAGCAACTTGATGGAAACTACACCCACGGCAAGAATCCACGAATTCTGCATCTCAATTACATCCACAGTGGAACTCCCATCTCCCTTGAGCTGATTGCTTCAAGACGAGCAATTGTGGACAAAAATGTACTTGAAGCCATCCAACCTGACCAGACCTATGAACTGGTCGATTCTCGCCAAATTCTTCAGAGTTGGCTGGCCGCAAGATACCGTCGCCATGCCCTTCCAAATAGCCTCGTCGAACGGCTTCGTGAAGTTTCCAAATACATTCAGGAAAAAGGCAAAAAAAATTCTTCGGGAATAGTATCTTTCCGGCTACGTTATGATCCTGCAGAAGAACTCCCTCCTGAAGAACCTTATGAACTCTGGCTGAGTATTGTATACATCACCGATAAGGCAGAGTATGGCTCAATTGCCGAGCAAATTGCAAGTGACCTAAAAGCAAAATTCCCAAGTCTGTTGGATAAAACAAAGGCTTCAGGTAGAGTAGATTTACGACGATGCAAAGCAGTCTCAGAGATGGAATTTACACTTCGAGATATGCGTGATACAGAAGAGTATCATCTCGAACACTTAAGCTATCGTACTGACCCTCCTGGGCCTGTGGTCTAGTAAACGTAGGAGACTGGAAAAACGAGATAACGAGACTGAGCGCAATCCCGGCACTCCTTACTGCGCAATCATCTCCCTCAACAATAGCGATATCAGCTACCGCGAGGCGATTACGGGCGATCGCATTTCTGGGGGTGGGGTTGTAGGGGAGATCGGGTTTTCAAGAATGCGCGTTTAGCCAGTTCAAGAATCGTTCAACCGCGTCAACAAAGCTTTAATTAAACCCCGTTGGACTTGAAGTAGCTCCTGCTGCTCCAAACTCATACCAGAGAGCTGTCGATTGAGTTCTACCAAAACCGCCAGCAACTCCTGCGATCGCTCTAACAACCTCGTCGCTTCAAATCGTTCTCTACGACGTAGCCGATAAGCAACAAGCTGCTCACGATTCAACCGCAACCGCCGCAGCGTAAAATCTCCCGTGACCGTTAACGCCACCAAGCGTCCATTTTCTGCTTCCACAAAATGCTCTAAAAAAAGTGCCTCTCGTGGGTTCCATAAACGGAGTGCATCATCATTTTGCGGCCAATAGTCTTGCTTATACTGATTGCAATTAACACAAGCGTAAATCAAGTTTTCTAACGTATCTGACCCACCCCTGGATTGAGGATGAAAATGATCGACCGTCAGTAAACCACCCACATCAATTTCAGAAATACTACAGAACTCACAGGCACACCCAGCCCGTCGTCTTACCTGTTCTCGTAAGCTAGCAGATAGACTCATGCGGATCGGGGCATCGCCAACTGTTGATAAAGTCCAGCAATCTCCCGTCGGATTTCCTGATTCTCAGAAGACACCTGCTGAATCCGCTGCGTCACAACCGTCAACTCACCCAAAGCCACATCAACCTGAGATTGCAAACTAGCTAAATCCGGTCTGGTTGCCGAAACAGGATTCAACCACACCGCCTCCGCCTCATCTCGTGTCCCATACCAAGCCTCTAGTTGGCGCTCTTCCTCAGCCGTCAACACTTCGCCAATCGTTGAGCGATCGTGCAAAACAAACCCTAATTCATCGGGAATTTTTTCCATCATTCCACCTTATTCAGGCATCCACCGTAAATCTATTTTACGACACTAAATGGCTCTCAACAATAGCGGCAGCAACTACCGCAAAGCGATTGTGGGCGATCATTTTTCAAGAATGTGATTGAAGTTCTCAACCTGTGATGAGCCGGAATTAGGGCGATCGCTTTGTAATATGACGGTAAATCCATTCAGGCAAATGGCACATGTCCTGATAGGCTTGAGCAAAGACTCTTCTGCAAATTGCGGCCATGTTGTTTGATTGGGACGACGAAAAAGCCAGAAGCAACCTTGCCAAACATAACGTTTCCTTTGATGAAGCCACCTCAGTCTTTGACGATCCGTTATTTTAACCTTTGCCGACCCAGAACACTCCCTTCAAGAGCAACGTTTCATTATCATGGGAGAATCAGCCAAAGGACAATTACTCGTTGTCGCCTACACCGAACGTGCAGGCACCACGCGCTTAATCAGTGCCCGTCCAGTCACCCGCAAAGAACGTAAAGCTTATGAATCAGACCTTTGAAATGGATGATGACTTACGCCCTGAATACGACTTTGCCCAACTCCCAGTTGTTGCGCGGGGTCAAGGGCGCAAACGATCCTTCTTAACCGTTCAGCTAGATCGAGATGTAGCTGAACTTTTTCCAGATTCTGGGGCAGTCAATGAAGGGTTACGCCTATTGATGAGACTGATTCAAAAGTCTCCATCCCAAACGAGTGTACAGTCCGTAACTGCATCTAAAGAGGCATAGCTTTATCTTCGCGGCATCAGCTACCGCAAAAAGATTGCGGGCGAACTCTTGGTGCGTAGCTTTAGCATTGCTGGGGTTGTAGCGGCGGTCGAGTTTTCAAGAATGCGAGTTTAGCCAGTTCACCAAATCGCTAGGTGCTGAGAAATCCAACAATGCTTCACCTAACTCCTCAAGTCTTGGAAGTGAGAGCGCTTTAACCTGCGAACGACTTAAAGCCTAAGGGCTATTAGAAACGTCGCGCTTGCGCTTCGTAGTTCAGAAAACACATCACCAATACGGCGCGTCAGAAGGCGGAAGATTAGCGAGAGGCAATCCTTTGCCAATCGAAAAACCATAGCGATCGCCCCTCAATTTTTATCCGAAGGCGTTGGTAAATGTGGAGACTGGGACTGCTGGGACTGAAACGCTTGCGGAATATAAGGATCTTGAGTTGACGGTTATTCGTGACGAGAGGTTTTAATTCTTACACACAGACTTTTGTCAATCGAACTAAAATTCCCATAAACTTTGGCAATGCGCTAAAACCAGAGAAGTCCCTCATCGACGCAGGCTAAGATTCCATTGCCCCAGTATCCTGAACACCCAGATCCGCCACCCATGCAATCTCTGCTGCGCGTCCTGCAAAGCTTGGTTGCCTACCGTTGGCTCTCGATTGGCTCCGTGGTCAGCTTATTATGCCTAACCGCAGCCAATGCCGTCACCCCGCAGCTTTTTCGGTGGGGTATTGATGAAGGTATTACAAAACAAAACTTTCAGGTTGTGTTGTACAGCGCTGGTGCAATGGTGTTAGCCGCCATCAGTCGCGGCTTGTTTAACTTTGGGCAAAGCTTCTGGGCCGAAGCCGCTTCCCAAGGTGTTGCCTATGACCTCCGCAATCGGATCTTCAGCAAAATCCAAAACCTGAGCTTTAGCTATCACGACCAAGCTCAAACCTCTCAACTGTTGACCCGTGTTACCAACGATATTGAGCAAATCCGCACCTTTGTAGGAACCAGCCTCGTGCAGGTGATTAGCTCAGTGGTAACACTGGTGAGCGTTGCTGTTGTGCTGCTTGTGATGAACTGGCAATTGGCCCTCATTACCTTGACCGTAGTGCCCATTACCGGATGGCTGCTGGCGCAGTTTTTTACCAAAAATAGCAAGCTATTTGGGCAGGTACAAGAACAATTAGGCAACCTCAATGCGGTCTTACAAGAAAACCTGATTGGGATTCGGGTGGTCAAAGCCTTCGTGCGCGAGACAGCAGAGGCCCAGCGCTATACGATGCTGAATAATACGCTGGTTGGCACTAGCATGAAGACGATTCGTGCTATCCGCAATACGTTCCCGTTCATTTTTTTGCTGAGTAACTTGGTGACGCTGGCGGTGTTTGGCTACGGCGGGTCAGAGGTGATTGGCGGAAAATTTTCGATCGGTGAACTGGTGGCTTTTAACGCCTATCTGCTGCTAATTCTTCAGCCTCTGCTGCTGATAGGTTTTGCCGCGCCTGTGATCGCCCAAGCGGCTTCCTCTGCCCAGCGGGTCTACGAAGTGGTGGATGCTGAAATTGAAATCCGCGATCGCCCCCAGTCCATGCCCTTCACTTCCTGTGGAGGCCGGATCACCTTCGAGAACGTCTCCTTTCGGTACCCTGGTGCCACCACTGAGGCACTCAAGGAAGTCTCTTTTGAAACCAAACCCAAGGAACTCATTGCTGTTCTTGGCATGACAGCCTCCGGCAAAAGCACCATCATGAATTTGCTGCCGCGCTTTTACGATGTCACGGCTGGCTCGGTGCGCATTGATGGGCGAGATGTCCGAGATTTTTCACTGAAGACCTTGCGATCACACATTGGTATTGTGTTTCAAGAAACCACTCTATTCTCTGGCACCCTGCGAGAAAATATTGCCTACGCCAACCCAAATGCTTCTTTAGAGCAGGTGATGGAGGTTGCAAAAGCAGCCCAAATGCATGAGTTCATTATGGGACTCCCCGATGGTTATGAAACTATCGTAGGGGAGCGGGGCGTGGGTTTGTCTGGGGGGCAGAAACAACGAGTGGCGATCGCTCGTACCCTTCTCACGAACTACAGCATTCTGATTTTGGATGACAGTACTTCTGCGGTGGATGCCCAAACTGCGGTTCAAATCCAGGCAGCTTTGGATGATTTGATGCGCCAAAAAGCCTGTACTACTTTTGTGGTGGCCCAGCGCATCAGCACGGTTCAAAATGCCGATCGTATTTTACTGATGGATAAGGGCCGTTTAGTGGGGCAGGGCACCCATACAGAACTAATGGCGACTAGCCCACTCTATGGCGCAATTTTAGAATCACAAGTGAAGCAAGCGCCAGGTTTAGTCACGCTGTCTTGAAGCGAAAATCAAGAAATCAAGAAAAACTGGTTAAAAATCCCCAGTACCCGTAGGGGACGAATTGGAAACTCCGTCGTGTAAAGGCTGAACAGGATAAAGTTTTGGCGCTCAGTGTTATGGGCAATAAAAGCGCGGATTTCCGTTTTCCCCTGCTGCATAAAAGCTTGACAGCCATCCTTGATCATCGTGTCAAAGAGCTTAGGCGTTTTGTCATTGGCACGGCACAGATCACGAATCAAAAATTTTGAGACCGTCTGGGTTGCAAACTCCGTATAGTACTCTTGCCTAGGATTATTGGCAGCGAGCGCAATACTCAAACCACATGCGACGCCTAGTCCCAGCCACTGCGTCATTTTGAGTGGGGAACGTGACTTGACCTGTATTAATGATTCAGGAGGAGATGGTTGCGTCATTAGCGATCCATTATTACCTCAATTCTGTATTTTCAGATAGCTGAGGCAAATTTTCTTAGGGCTTGAAGTCACAGAATATCAAACCCTGGCCCGATGTGTTCTCCCCCATTGGAATAGACTTATCCAAGCTGATTTGGCAAATTTCAGCACCAAACCCAAAAATGGACTAGCTCTAAGATAGACCGAGGTGTTATATTACATAAAGTCATGGCGAGCGTAGCCAAGTGGTTAAGGCAGTGGTTTGTGGTACCACCATCCCGCGGGTTCGAGTCCCGTCGTTCGCCCTTTCAATGAAGCTTATAGTAAAATCCCCTAGAGAGTTTTAGGGGATTTTACTGTCTGTAAAGTTTCAAAGCATTCTAAATTTATCCATAGATTGGTGAGAGCCACAGTAATTCGGTGGACTTCATTGCCAATCGGTTCAAAAGACTCAAAATTTGGGTACTTTAAAGTAAAGATGTACAAGTGACCTCATGCAGACCTTCGCCACTAAAAAAGCTGTGATCGCCTACGCTA
>JANLSD010000012.1:0-5735 GCA_031362245.1 Acaryochloridaceae cyanobacterium OTE_25_metabat_464
AACCTGAATGTCTAGCTGGTCTTTGAGGGCTTGCACAATGGCATCGGCATGGTCTTGGCTGGCGGCATCGATGGTAATGTCCCGGATGACGGAGGTGCGATCGCGCCGAACCACGTCCACATCACCAATGCTTCCACCCGCTTCACCAATGGCCTGTACGACCCGCGCCAACATCCCAGACTGATTGGGAATTTGAACTTGTACGGTAATGCTGTAGCTGGGGTTGGGCGTCAGTTGAACCATGATGCGGGGGATGTCCTCAATCTAAATTTTTAGTTTGCCTTCTTCTCTTAAAGTTAACCCGTATTGAGGTATGGAGTGTTAAGGATTTATAGCGTTGAAGTCGTTATAAATAGCGGGACTCATGAAAATGCGCTGCGCTCAAACCTAACGCCCCGCAGGGGATAACCTGGGAAACCATCGCTCAACCACTGCAATGGGGAATCCAAGGTAGACTTTCCCTTTGGGATGATCGGAGACGAGCAACCCTGCATCAATGAGCTTTTTGAGTACCGTTCGGGCCTGCCGCTCCTGATAACCCGTAATGCTCGGAGCCTTCCCCCGTTCAAATTCATCAAAAATTAAGGCTTCTCTGAGCAAGGCGAAGGATCCAGGCAGCAACCGCTTAGATTGAACTTCAGTTTCTGTATATTGTTCGATGCGTTGCAGTAATTCAGTCGGTTCTAGGAGCGATCGCATAAACTCAATCTGGTCGATGCAGGTTCTCAAGAAAAACTGACAAAATTCCTGTAACGCCTTAGCACTCAGGTTGCCTCTTCCGTCTAAATCGTTCCATCTGGTCTGATCGGCCCTCATCAGCAATCGCTTGTATTCTGCAACACTGCGAGCCAGTCCCCGCGAAACCGACCACAGACTGCTGCCCACCTCAATTTTGTTAAAATACGCATGGGACAGTAAGCGCACCACTCGACCATTCCCGTCAAAAAAGGGATGAATCCACAGCAAACGGTGATGGGCAGCGGCGACTGCAATAATCTGACGCATTCGCGAGAGCCGTGTTGGGCTATAGGCTTCGGTAAATCGGGCCAAAAACCGAGGGAGTGCCCCAGCACTAGGAGGGATATGTTGGCCAATGGAGACATATCCCGTTCGTAATGTGCCTGGAATAACCTGTAGCTTTTTACCCGTCTCTGGATTTTCAACCCACAGAAATTCATCCGGCAATCGTGAGCAAAACGCTTGATGAAGCCAAATCAGATAGTCAACCGAGACAATTTCGGTTGACCCTTGATGTAAATCAATCATTCGCTGGACTTCGATGTGTGCCCTTGCTTCTTCCTGAAGACAGCGTTTTTGACGATCCTGAGAGTAGTTACCTGCTAAAGCACGATCAATATCGACAGGATGGGTGTTATGTCCTTCAATCAGATTGCTGTAGTAGCAGTTCATCGAACGCACCAACTCCCCCATAGACTGGCGGGTTCTGGGCTTCACTTGGCTGTTCAAGGCACTTGCCTTTTCCACCAGCTCAAAGGCCAGATCTTCAAGCTGACGATTGCCCTCAGAGGGCATCAGCGGTTCCATCAGTGCAATAGATTCACCTTCGTCTATCAACATTTTGCCGATCAAAATAAATGCTGTATCTATTCTAGAATAATTATTCTAGAATTAATTCTCATATTTTTTGCCGATCTTTTTGCCGATCTTAAAAATCTAGGTTTCCCGCACCGGAATACGCTAGGCTAGTCCCATTGCAGCCCCCCTACGGCTGTCCTTACCCTGCTAGAAAGCGCTATCCAACAAAAAATGACGCATGGTTTTGACCTTTGATGACATCATTGCCAGTGCTGGATCTGAATCAGCGTTTTTGGAGATTTTTCAAAACACATTCTCTGACCTTGGCCTTTCGCTATCAGAAGCGCATCAAGCGATTCTCAGTGCTTGTTACAGAAATCCAGGACTTGCCCCAGGCATCAAGGCTGATACGCCTGAGGTACTTGCTCAAAAGTGGCTAAGAAAATACCAGAATAGCCATGAGGGTAGAATTTCACAACGTCTCTCTCGTCCACCTGGTACTGTTGCAGATCCTATTATTGACACCATCCTGAGCGCTCGACTGGTCGGCTTAACCACAGAGCATCTTGAGCAGATCAAATATGCCCATCGCCTCTCAATGTCTGCTGAAAATATCTTAGGGCTGCTGCTGGAAGAATTCTTGGCGGAACAATTGGTAGATTATGGTTGGGTTTGCGGCTGGGGTGAGGTCATTCGCCATGTCGATTTTTGCAATAAAAACGGTGCGCTCCTCCAGATCAAAAACCGCAGCAACTCAGAAAACAGCTCATCATCAAGAGTCAGGATTAATCAGCCCATTGAGAAATGGTATCGAGTAAACGCCCAAACAGGTCTAACCCAATGGTCATATTTCAACGAAAAATATGACACTGATCGCTTCTCTGAAGCGTATTTCGTTGGATTTATTCAAGCACTTTTATCCAAGAACCCTGGTGCATTACCCATAGAAGTGAATAACCCCTGGGAAGCGTTATCTCAGTCTTCAGATCAAGGCTAAACAAAGCTGCTGTTCTAAAGCCTTTTCAGATTCTCCTAAAATCTCGTTAGTCCAGCCCACATCATCTGTTCTGTTGTAGCGCGAGTAGGGAAAGTCCTTGAATATGGGCGGTTTTTCGCCATTAAGGTGATTAATTAACATTTTGGCGATCGCCTGTCCTAAAGAACAAGGTACCGCATTTCCAACCTGTCGATATTGATCGAGCAAACTCCCTTGAATCTCCCAATCATCGGGAAACTCTTGGATTCGCTTGTATTCTTGAATACTGAGGGGGCGATCCTCTTTTGGGTGGGCTAAGTCTGTCGCGGGCATTGCTGGATGGGTGACGAGCGTGGGAGAAGGTTTATCCCAATTGAGCCGTCGATAAAAGCCTGTTTTACCTCCCCCTGCAAAATAAGAAGCGCCCAAAGCTTCTTGTTGGAGTTCTAACGGCAAATCTCGCCAATTTTGCCCAGACTTGAGCATTCTGTAATACTTCAAACGTTTCTCAGGAAATTTAACGAAGCGATGTCCATCCTTGGGCAACCCTTTCAGGGCTTCCTTCAGCGGTCGCCACTTGGGCAGCTCGTATAATTCTTTCTCTGAGTGGGTTGGGGTTAAATAAGGAAGCTTTTCTCCATCTCGACTACAAGCAATCACTACGCGCTCTCGGCTCTGAGGTGCGCCAAAGTTGGCAGCATTGTAAAGATTGAACGAGACACTGTAGCCAGCCTCTTTAAGTCTGCGGATCACGTAAAGCAGCGCACCGCCTCTCTGTTCTTCCTGAGATAAAGGTGAATGCTTCATCCCTCTCAATTCGTGAGGTCTATGCTGAAGCGGTGCAGACAACAACCCCCGCACGTTTTCAATCACCGCAAATCTAGGCTTAAGTTCAGCAATCAAGTCAATAAACGTCAAAAATACGTTGCCGCGTTCATCATTAAACCCCTGACGTTTGCCAGCACTGCTAAACGCTTGACAGGGTGGACCACCGACAATGACATCAATTTCTTCACCCAAGCCTAATCCCGCTTTTTCTCTGATTTCAGCCGCTGAATAGTCTCTAATATCTCCAATCAAGGCAATCTCAGGCTTATTGACCTCAATCGTTTTGCGGGCGGCTGCATCCACTTCACAGGCCAGTAAAACTTCAATTCCCTCTTTTTCAAGGCCCAGATCAAGTCCCATACAGCCCGAAAAAAAACTTAAAGCCTTGAGGCTCGGCTGATTGGAAGATCGTCTGCCATGATCTATGACAGATGCATCTATTAGGTTTGTTTTACAGTGGTACTCATTGGCAGATTCTGACGCGACAACCCAACGAGAGCCAATTCTTTCTCCGCCAATGTCGCCAGATTTCAGCAACTTGCGCACATACTGCTCAGAAAAGCCCAGTATTTCAGAGGTTTCTTTGACTGAATAATAACCAGTAGCCATATTGTTGCGAAAGCGAAACTAAAACTAGGTACCTAATTTTAATAGTGATATCGCATTTGCGCAAGCAACACACTATCGCTTGAAACTTTATAAATGAGCCGATGTTCATCTGTAATCCGCCTCGACCAGTAACCAGAAAGCCCATGTTTGAGGGGTTCAGGTTTGCCAATCCCTTCAAAGGGCGATCGCCGAATATCCTTAATGACGGCATTGATGCGCTTGACGACCTTAGGATCTGTTTTTTGCCAAAAAAGGTAGTCTTCCCAAGCCTCCTGGGCAAAAATCAGCCTCATTCTAGTAACTCCCGCTCAATGCCTCCTCCCGTTTCTAACGCGGCGATCGCATCAAGCAGTCGCTGAGCATTTTTGGGACTGCGTAAAAGATAGGCCGTCTCTTCTAAAGATTGATAGTCCTCAAGAGACATCATCACCACCGCGCCTTCACCCTTGCGCGTAATGACCACAGGTGCATGATCCTCACAAACTCGCTCCATTGTTTGTGCCAAATTTTTACGTGCAGACGTATAGCTCATCGCATCCATTGATTGAATCCAAATGGTACATGTACATTTTATTGTACCAACCAGGATTTTAGCCGCAGGGTAGACTGAACCTTGGCCTCGTCAATTTTGCCGATCTAAATAAACGCTACATCTACCGTCACATCAGTCTTTTAGAAATCCCTCCACATATTTTTGGCCGATCTTTTTGCCGATCTCAAAGATCTAGATTCACAGCATCGGAATACGCTAGGCTAGTGCCATAGCAGCCCCCTACGGCTGTCCTTACCCTGTGCTAAAGCGCTATAAAACAAAAAATGACGCATGGTTTTGACCTTTGGTGACATCATTGGGCACTGATCAGCTAAGGCGTGATGCACTGAAATCCTCTAGAGGATAGGAGTTTGGGAACAGCAGGTTTTCATAGTCCCGTGCGCTCTGTAAAACGTGAATAATCTCGATGACTTCTTCATGGATGCGGTAGAAAATCAAATAATCTTGATACAGAGTGCGACGAATGCCGAATTTTTCGTAACGCGGAACGAGTGGGTAGCGGCGGGGCATATCCGACAAAGCGTAGCAGCGATCTAATAATTCCTCAACGAAGGTTACTGCACGTTCAGGATTGTTCGGCTTAATGAAATCTCCAATGGCAATCAGGTCAGCCTTTGCTGCCGTTGTAATCACGACCCTTATGCCAGAGAACCTTCAGAACCTCCAGCGAAACGCCCACGTAATTCAGCGCGTACATCATCAATATCCTGCACCCGTCCCGCTTCGGCATCTGCAACCCCTTGGACAATGGCAGAATCTAGCCTTTCAAGACGGCGATCGCGATCCATCATGCCGCGCAAGGCTTCTCGGATGAGTTCGCTGTTGGAGCCATATAAACCGGAATTCACCTTCTGGCGGATGAAAGAAGCCATTTCGGGAGGCAGCGTAATCGAGAGCTTTTCGGCAGATTGCATGACCTTGATCCTTCGGTACTTGAAGACCGCTAGTAGTCAGTACTATAAAATACTATTTTATAGTACCAATCTTCTGAGATCTGGTCGATCAACTAACCCGCTAACTTCTGCAAAAAAATTAGTGCGATCGCATAGGGGATCCTTTTCTTTGAACCTTCAACAAAATGTACTATTTTTTCGAGGGTGTACCAAGAGGGGTATGGGTTATAGCCCTGTGGTATGGGGCAAACTCTCGACAAAACGATGGGCGAAAGCTACGCACCAAGAGTACGCAAACATTTAGTTAAAGCGATCGCTGCTCGATGCTCATTGCGCTGTG
>JANLSD010000115.1:0-7836 GCA_031362245.1 Acaryochloridaceae cyanobacterium OTE_25_metabat_464
GCGATTGAAATCGCGCCTACAAGAACAAAGTCTGCCTACGCAGACTAAATATACCAAGGGTTCCAGCAATCCACGTAGGTGGATTTCGTTCTTGTAGCTGCGGTTTCAACCGCCAAGCGAAAAGTTTTGTCAGTCAACCAGCTAGCATCATGTCTTAACGAGTTCACGCGTATCCCGCTCTATGGGTGCTGTTAGGGCAGAGTCTAAATCAGCGCAGCCAAAGCGTGCTTCTAAAATATGCATCACTTCTCGCCCAAAATCGTTGGGGTTTTGCTGCCATGCCTGGAGGCAAACCTCCCCAAACATAGACCCTAAGGGTTCAGGGTTCCACAGCAGTTTTCTGACTGTCCAGGGTTTGACGTTCATGGGGTCATATCCTGGTCGAATAATGTCGTTTTTGAAGGCGTATTCTTCCAAGTGGGTATGGGGTTGAAGACCAATAAAGAAGATGGCTGGCTCTACTTTATCTGCGCCAAAGATGCGCTCTAGTTCACGGTGATAGGCGATCGTCTGACGGATGGTTTCGGGGCGCTCGTCAATCACGTTAAAAGAATAGTTCACTGAAACGAGATCGTTAAAGCCCGCTTTTTTGAGGTCGCGGCAATTTTCTAGCACGGTTCTGAGGTTGTAGCCCATGCGCATTTTGCGCACCAGCTCCTGAGAGCCACTGGTAATGCCAATTTCAAAGTAGTTCATCCCCGTTTTGACCATGAGGTCACACAGTTCTGGGGTCAAATTGTCGGCGCGGATATAGGCGGCCCAATGGATGTCTTCCATGCCAGCGGCTAAGATTTTTTGCAGAAGCTCTACAGCGTCGGCAATATATTTACGGGCCGGAATAAATTGAGCATCGGTAAACCAGAAATTGCGGATCCCGCGATCGTAGAGCTGGCGGATTTCTGCCACCACTTCATCGGCGGGATTAATGCGTACCTGTTTGCCTTCAATGACGGTGTAAATGCAGTAACAGCAGTTGTGGGGACATCCTCGCTTGGTTTGAACCCCAACATAAAAGTCTTGGTCTTGGAGGTAATACTCAAACTCGGGCCAAATGGTTTCGGTGTAGCGATAGTCACAGGCCGATTTTTCGATGGGGGCTGGGAATTCGTGAATCATGCGATCGCGGGGTTTGGTCTCACCCACCACAAAGCACCGCTCATCGGCAAAATTCTCGTCACGCAATAGCTTTTCTAACAGCGCTTCCCCCTCACCGACGGAAACAATCGTTCCCTTGGGTAAGGTTTTCGCGACCTGCTCATAAAACACGCTGACGGCACCGCCACCGACCACCGTCCGTAGACTGGGGCTATAGCGTTTTGCCCGTGCGATCCCTCGCTTGATTAGCCCTAAATTGCGCCATAGTTCGCCGTAATAGCCGCTGGCAATCTTGAGTAAACCGATCGCACCTTTTGCCTTTAGCAACAAATTCCGCGCATAGAAAAACTCAAAGGTGTACTGAAGCGGATTGCCGCCCCGTCCACCCACAGGCGCATAGATTTGAATATCCCGCCAAGAAAATACGAGGGTATCGGGTTTAAATTCATCAATGCATCGCTCTAGGGCAGCGGTAAAGTCGAGAGGTGGTACCGTGCCGAGGTCAAAAATTCGTTGAGCTGCCAGCGGGAAAAGCTTGTGAACGTGATCTGCCAAGTACACAACCCCGATGGGGAAAATGGGATTACAGGGTAAGCGAACGTAGAGGATGCGGGCGTTCATGGTGCTTAACGGCCTTCAGAGAAGCGGCAGGGTAAATATTTCTTAACACTCTCTCATTCTACCGCAGTCCTTGAGGATGCGGATAGTCAAAATGCTGTCTGAGTGGTATTTCCACCGTATGAGAGCGGTTTTAGTCCTGTGGTTAAACGTCCTGGGCAAAGGGCGGGGGGGCGATCACTCGGAACTGATCCCCAGTCTCTCACGACAATAAAGAATGAATCTTAAGGATGAACCTGAATCCAGAAGTTGCCCTTAAGATTCAGAGGGGTACAGCCCCATTCACGATAAATGTGAACAAATAAAGCGCTTCCTTAATCATAGGTGTTGAGTCTGGGTACGCTAAGGCCAAGCTTTGTTTCATTTTTTGAGAAAGAATTCAGATGGTAGTCACCTTTACAACAGCCAGGGATCAGGAGTGTTAGTTTTATGATGAAGCAGAAAAGAACAACACAAAACCTCGGTGCAGATATGGCTCAGCTTATTGATCCCGTTCCGTCTAATGCGTCAGATTTAATCTGCTGCTGCTACATCAACGCAAGCAGTAAAATTCAAGTTGCCAGAATTACCAACATTCCCAACTGGTATTTTGAGCGCGTGGTTTTCCCTGGTCAGCGTTTGCTGTTTGAGGCAATGCCCGTAGGACAGTTGGAAATTCATACTGGCATGATGGCCAGCTCAATCCTCTCGGATACCATTCCCTGCACACAAATCCAGATTACGGATGATGATGCGATGGATTCCCCTTATGCTCCGAGAGAAGAGCAGCAACGCGAAGTCAAAAACGAAGTCCCTATTCAGAAACAGGTTCAATCTGACCCCCGCTTTGAGGTGTTTTCTTCAGAACCTTTTAAATTTCAAGTTGCAAAAGTTTCTTAGGATTTTTAACCCAAGCCTGTCGAAATAAGTTTTCATAATAATGTTTGATCCTAGAACAAGGTTCACTCAAAACATTAGAAAATTCTATTTCTAAGATATCAATCAACTTTGAAATCAAAATTTAGAAAAGCATCAAATTTTTAAAACATTTGTATTTGAAACGGACTGGGGCATAATGTTCCAGTCCGTTTTTATGGAAGCGCCTGAGTGGGAACGCTCTAAGATGGGTGATGTTGTGATCACAGGTAGGTTGTCTTGGATCAATTGACGTCAATAGCCCCTTGTTGGAAAGGGGTGAGCGGATGAATCTGCCTTCGTTTTTGTGGCTTTGGAAAATTGCGGCCTGGTCAATGGGGCTTTCATTGCTGACCTACAGTAGTCTCGTCATAACGGGCATTGGCATGGCTCGAGCTAGGCATCGCGAGGCGTTTCGCGGCGCATGGCGCACCGTTCACATTGCGCTAGGAATTCTCCTGGTGGTTTTAGTATTGGGTCTGTTTGGCATTGGCATTGTGGGGACTTTGGGGCACTATGGCAATCTGGGTCATTCGATCCATGCCCTGATTGGTTGCGTGGTGGTGGCAATTACGCTATTGTCTGCGGGAATTGCGCTTCAAATTCAAGGGGGACACCCTTGGGCTAGGCCGCTGCACATTGGGCTTAATGTTTTGCTAGGGGGTGCGTTCTTGGGGGTGCTGGGAACGGGATGGGTTGTGGTTCAAAAATATTTACCTTAAGTTCTGACGCATAAAAACGCCTGCGGTATGATTCATGGCCCATTGTTGCTTCAAATCCTCTGCATCTTGGTCATTTTGGGATTGGCGGGATGCGGAAATTGGCTATTAGGGAGTTTGCTGCGTCGGTTTAGGCGTTGGTCTGAGCTGCATCTACACCCGTCAGAACGACTTTGGACGGAACTGGGTGGGGTGATGCTGTTATTGGTGCTGCGGGGTGGGTTGTGGCTGTTGGCGATGGCCACTATCTTCACCCAGGTCGCGTTCCTTCAACCCCTCTCTCACACCCTCAACATTGGTCTCTCAGGATTCTCCTCCCAGGCTGGCACTTGGCTCACGGGGCCAAAAATTGACCTAGGCAAAACCCGTCTATCTTTAAGTACGGTAGTGACGGCGATTTTAGCGGCGATCGCCATTTTCATTGGCGCACGATTGCTGAGCAAGTCCGTCAAAACTTGGGTATTGGGTCAATCGCGGATGGATCGCGGCATGCAGGAGGCGATCGCCACCCTGATTACCTATGCGATCTCTACCCTGGGCATTGTCATTTTGCTCCAGACCATCGGCATCGACCTTAGCTCTTTGACCGTCCTAGCTGGGGTGGTGGGTTTGGGCTTTGGGCTTGGGTTACAGGAACTGGCAGGGAACTTTGTCAGCGGACTCACACTGCTATTTGAACAGCAAATCCGAGTGGGAGACTTTGTCGAAATTGACGGCATTACGGGCACCATCGAGCGGATTTCGATTCGGTCCACGATCCTGCGAACCACCGACCGTCGATTTGTGATTATCCCCAACCATCTGTTTTCTCAGAAAAACGTGATCAACTGGAGCTATCAGGAACCCGCAACCCGCGTTCATATTCCCGTCATGGTGGCCTTTGGCACAGATACAGTACTTGTTACCGAAACCCTAATCACCTGTGCCCGCATGGAGAATCGGGTTTTGCAGGATCCAACCCCCGTAGTGTGGTTTAAGGCTTTTGGAGACAGCGCCTATGAGTTTGAGCTGTTGGTGTGGATTGAACAACCCCAGAATTTTGAACCCATCAAAAGTTCGCTCAATTTTTTGATTGAGCAAGAACTCCGCCATAGCGGCATTGAAATCCCATTCCCCCAGCGGGAACTGCGTCTGCGAGATGTTGAAACCTGGGCTGCACACCTGAAGCCGCCCTCAACCACAAGTTCTGAAGCCGTGGTGCGATCGCGCTCAGAGCGGGCCAGCTACCCAGACCTAAAGTCGTTACGTGTGCTGCTGAAGCAAGTGAGCTACTTCAAAGGCTGTAGCGACGCTCAACTGCGTGTACTGATTGAGCAAGGCTACCGTCGCTTTTTTCGCCAAGGCCAAACGATTTGTAAAGAAGGCGAAGCCGGAGAATGTTTTTATATCCTGCTAAAAGGCCATGTGGAGGTCGTCTCTGAAAAACTAGGCCAAGAGATTGCCATCATTGAAGCAGGCGGATTTTTTGGTGAAATTTCGGTCTTTACAGGAATGCCGCGCTCCACCACCGTTAAGGCCCAGAGCGATGTCACCTTATTTGTCGTAGATCACCGCGCCCTCAAGATTTTGCTCCAAAACCATCAAGAACTGGCCGAAGAAATTGCCCAGACCCTGGCCCAACGTCAACAACTCCTGAGAGAATTGGGCGTGTTGTCGGCAGATCTATCAGAGAATGAAACAGAACCCCCTTTATGGTGGATTCGGCAGCGTATCCACAATCTTTTTGGGATTTAACCGATAAGATTGGCCTATAGCGTTTAGCCTCTGTGTTGATTCTGTATTGATACAGATTTACGTTTCCTTGCCTCTCATTTAATCTGTGCTTATCCTTCAGCCCAAACGTGAATTATGGATCAAGACCAACGTAATCGGTTTCGGCATCTGCTGATTATTGACGATGCTGAAGGGCGGCGCACGGTGCCCCTTGAAGCTGCAACCTATTCAATTGGGCGGGATGCCACCAATTCTGTGGTGCTGCACTCCAAAATGGTGTCTCGCCAGCATGCCATTTTGCTGCGGGTGACGTCGCCAGATTCTTCCACCTATCTGTTTCGCATGATTGACGGCGATCTCCAAGGGAAGCGAAGCACCAATGGACTGATTATTAATGGACGAAAACTTTTTTCCCATGACCTGAAGCATGGAGACATGGTGGTCTTTGGAGGAGATGTGAGGGCCAAATATTACGCCATCTCTAACTTGACGGACTCGGATTTTGATCGGTTTGTAGAAGCGAAAGACCTCTCTACCATTCTTTCTAACTCTGTTAACCCGTTTCAGACGCTGGTTCCCACAGACGATGATTTCCAGGATATGAGTGAAGCTGCCTTGGTGCGGCTGGCTTCGTTTCCTGAATTAACCCCTTACCCGATTTTAGAAATTGACCTAACGGGGATTGTGACCTACCTCAATCCCTCGGCGGTGATGCAGTTCCCCGATATTTCTGATATTGGGGTGCTGCACCCCATGCTTCAGGGTTTGCTGCCGATGGCGAAGCCTGCCCAGCCCAGCCATCGCAACTTTTTTGTGCGGGAAGTGGAAATTGGCGATCGCGTGTTTGAGCAATCCGTCCACTACATTGCCGAGAGTGACCTTGTGCGCAGCTATGTCACCGATATTACCGAGCGCAAACGTGCCGAGGAACAGCTCCGGCATCAGGCCCAGCGGGAGGCCATTATTAACCGGATTGTCCAGGCGATGCGCGGCACGATGGTGACGGCTGAGGTGCTGCAAATTACGGTAGGACTGCTGCTGGAGGCGCTGGATGCAAGTCACTGCATTATTGTGCAGATCAGTGCCGATGGAGAGATGGTAAATCATTACGTCAGCCATACGGCAGTGGGCCGTCACGATCTGATTCAAGGCAACGAGCGATTTTTGCGGCTGTGCCAAGAAGCAATGGCTCAGGGCAATCAGGTGGTGCTCACCGATGATGATAGTGGGCTGGATTTGGAGATTTTGGCGATCGCCCAGCACTGTCAGGTCTCGTCGGTGCTGATGACGCCGTTAATTTATCTCCAAAACTATTTGGGCAGCATTAGTCTCTTTCAAAAAACGAACCCCTCCACCCATATGTTGCGGGACTGGAATACCGATGAGCGGGGGTTAGTAAAAACGATCGCGGATCAATGTGCGATCGCCATTCATCAAGCGCAGCTTTACCAAAAGGTACAGGATCTCAATGCGGATCTAGAGCGTCAGGTGCAGGAACGTACCGCTCAGCTCCAGCAAAAAATGCAGGAGTTAGAGCGCCTCAATAGTCTGAAAGATGACTTCTTAAGCACGGTCTCCCACGAATTGCGGACACCCATGTCCAATATCAAAATGGCGATCCACATGTTGAACCAGTTCCCCTTGGAACAGCGCCAGAAACGCTACATCGACATTTTGGATTCTGAATGTGAGCGCGAAACTGAACTCATTAACGACCTTTTGGATCTTCAGCGGCTTGAGGCTGGGGTCAATCCTGTCGGCGTTGAAGATTTACAGCTTCAGGATTTAATGCCTCGTGTTTTGCAACCCTTTCAATCGCGACTAAGCGAGCGAGAGCAGGTGTTTATGGTGGAGTGTGAAGCGAATATTCCGGCGATCAAATCTGATCGTACTTGCTTAGAACGAATTATGGCAGAGCTGTTAAATAACGCCTGCAAATACACGGCCCAAGGAGGCGAAATTTCGCTGCGAATTAGTCATGTTGCAGAGCCGAAAAACTCAGTTCTGATTAAAGTTGCGAATCAGTCTGACATTCCTGAACATGAATTGGGTCGAATTTTTGACAAGTTTTATCGCGTCCCCAATTCAGATCCTTGGAAGCAGGGTGGAACAGGTTTAGGGCTAGCGTTGGTCAAGCGATTGGTGGAGCAACTCCAAGGCCGGATTGGGGTTGAGAGCCGCGAAGGTGTTACTACTTTTACGGTTGATTTACCGCTATGTCCGACCTTTACTACGGGGTTCCAACCCATGTCGTGAACAAAGTAATAATGGAAAATCCTTCCTCGTCTCTCCCTGAAATTCACTTCACTCAGTCGGATCTAGAGTACCTATGCTATTTACGACAACAGCAGCCTGCACGGGCTGCAAAATTGCCGCAGATTTCTTCTAGGGGCGATCGCATTGCCGATGCCGTCAGTGCCACAGTAGGATCCTGGCGATTCATTCTCATTCAAAGTTCGCTGCTGGTCCTTTGGATTTGCCTGAACGTCACCGCCTGGATTAAACATTGGGATCCATACCCCTTTATTTTATTGAACTTGGCCCTGAGTTTTCAAGCGGCCTATGCCACACCCTTTATTTTAATGAGCCAAAACCGTCAATCTGACGTTGATCGCCAGAAGGCCCAGCAGGATTTAGACTGCGACCTCAAAGCCGAAATGGAAATCGAGCTGCTCCACGATAAATTAGATTCCCTTAGAACCCAGGAAATTGCCGACCTCAGAGTCCAGCTCCAGCAACAGTACGAAATCATTCAACGACTTGAGGGTCTACTGGAGCGCGAAATTGCCGCAAACCA
>JANLSD010000116.1:0-9361 GCA_031362245.1 Acaryochloridaceae cyanobacterium OTE_25_metabat_464
AGCCAGCATGGACTGGAAGCGAACAGGTTGTAGCGATCGATTGGGATAGTCTTGCAGCGGAAGCTGATCGGCGTCTAAAAGCTGCATTCCTTCATCAAGTAGGTTGTATAGCCCGTTTTTGCTAGCAATATCGATAAGGGAAACCGCAGAACAAACCCCTTCCACAATGAGAATCTCGGCATTAGGGCTAACGCGTCGCAATCCCTGCAAAACAGCGCCCAAGACGCCCATACTGACAGTGACGGGAGAACCCACGGGATAGCCCAAATTGGGTTTCACTAAAATGCGCGCTGCACCGTGGGCAGCAGCAGGTGGCTCATAAAGAAACTGCGCTGTCTGCGCTACATAGACCGTTGGGGTGTTAGACATCGGCAGCGTTTATAAAATCTTAGACTGAACGTCCAACTCATCCGCGCCCTGTAGCACAGCCGTTAGCAGCCCTGGAAAGCGTTCGTTAAGCTCTTGCTGCCGCAGGGAATTGAGATGCTGTGTCCCTGATTTGCGCGAGAGCACTACCCCAGATTCTCGCAGAATTTTGAAATGGTGGGACATCGTGGAACGAGCGATCGCAAAGTCAAAGTCGCAGCAGTTTTGCTCCCCCCGCTCTGCCAATTGACGCACAATGGCTAAGCGAATGGGGTCTCCGAGGGCATAGAGAACGCTGGATAAGGTGATTTGCTGAGGGTCTGGATGATACATCGGTCGCATGGTTGCATTATCGCACGAACTGCTTTATATTTTAATTGTTCGAGTTTTTCGAAATATAGAATTAAGCAACATTGACCTCGTCCCAATTGCTCAATTTCAAAAGGAACAGCATTATGAAAGCAGATTCTCTGTTTGAGCCAATTCAGGTGGGTGCACTGACGCTGCGAAACCGTTTGGTCATGGCTCCCCTTACCCGTGCTAGAGCTGGCGTAGAGCGCATTCCCAACGCCTTAATGGTGGAGTATTATCGGCAGCGGGCGAGTGCTGGACTGATTATTTCTGAAGCCACCCATGTTTCAGAGCAGGGAATTGGCTGGGTCGAAACACCGGGCATTCATACCGACGCTCAGGTGGAAGGATGGCGAAAAGTGACCGAGGCCGTCCATCAAGAAGGGGGCAAGATGTACCTTCAGCTTTGGCATACCGGACGAGCCTCCCATCCCGATTTTCAGGTGAATGGCGCATTGCCTGTGTCTGCTTCGGCGATCGCCCCTGCGGGAGATGCCCACACGCCTCTAGGCAAGAAGCCTCACGTCACGCCACGGGCATTAGAAATAGATGAAATTCCTGGAGTGGTGCAAACCTATGCGGATGCAACCCATCGCGCCCAAGCGGCAGGGTTTGACGGTGTAGAAATCCACGCTGCCAATGGCTATTTAATCGACCAATTTATCCGCGATTGTTCCAACCACCGCACCGATGCCTATGGTGGCAGCATTTCCCATCGGCTGCGGTTCTTGCAGGAGGTGACGGAGGCGGTCGTCTCTGCTTGGAGTGCGGATCGCGTGGGGGTACGGCTGTCTCCCACTAATCCGTTTAATGACATGAGGGATAGCAACCCTGTGGCGACGTTCTCTGCGGCAACTCAACTGCTGAATGGTTATGGGTTAGCCTACCTTCATATTTTAGAAGCGCTGCCTGGGCATATGCTGGCGGGCGAAGGGGAGTTTGTGACGCCCTACCTTCGTAAAATCTTTGAGGGTTTCTTGATGGTGAATGGGGGTTACGGACGGGAAACGGGAGCGGAGGCGATCGTTCAAGGGGATGCGGATCTGATTGCCTATGGCGTTCCCTTTATTGCCAACCCCGACCTACCGGAGCGGTTCCGTCACAATACTCCCTTAAATCCGCCAGATTCTGCCACGTTTTACGCTCCAGGGCCAAAGGGTTATACCGACTACCCCGCTTTGACAAAGGTGCAAAGCGCAGCAGTTTAGTATCATGTCAAGAAGGGTTAGGTGTTGGTGGGAGTAAGCTCTCGCTCATAAATAGTTCCGTGTTGTAGATTGAAGCCCAGACGAGCGAACAGAATTCTGGATCTTTGGTTTGGCTCATCAATATCTGCGCGAAGGCGGCTGAGTCCGATCTGTTCAGCCGCAAATGCGAACAGAGCTTGGAGTGCTTCTCGCATTAGACCCTGCCCCCAGTAATTGCGGGCAAGCATGCATCCGACTTCGGCTATTGACGTTTCTGAATTGAAGCTGTGAAGGCCGCATGTGCCAACTAGGCGTTCTGTTTTGACTAGCTCAATACCCCATTCAAGTGATGTGCCTTCACGTCTTAGCGATTCGACACTCAAAAGCATTTGGGCGACTGTGGTGATCGAGGGAAAAGGTTCGTCGCTGGCATATCGCATGACATCTCGATCTCCATAGATAGCAAAGAGATCGACTGAATCGTCGGATGTCATTGTTCGTAACGCCAGTCTCGGTGTACAGATGATCGGAACTTCGAGCGGGATGCAATTCATGACACCTGACTGCATTACTTTCAAGCAAGGGTGTGCCGGGTTGAGGGACATAACCCATGCCCCATAAAGACTAGACTATGGGTAATATAGATCTAAAATTAGGATGCATACTACGGCACAGGCGTTAAAATGTTTTCAGCTTTGCTGTGACCTTACCAGCAAATATTGCTCTATTGATCTAGTGACCTTAGACACTCGAACTGGAAACGTAATTGTTTTGGCAAAAGAAACAATTAACATTGAAATAGAGCCTAATGGAGAATGGAGGTTTGTATGAGTGCTAAACCAGATTTCGCCACTATGAACAAGTTTGAACTGCGAGCCTATGTTCTAGAGTTTAGAGATGACAAGGAAGCTCTACATGCTTATCTCGACAGGCTTCATGCTGAGAATCCAAGTTCGCGAATATATCAGCCTGATGAAAATGTAGCTGAAGCAATTGCAGAGTATATGCAGTATAAAACTTCTGGAGAAGTCTAAATCTGTTTTCCATCATCCATCTCAATTTCAACCTAGAGCCAACTAGTATCCTGGCGGTCGCCGAAAGCCTCCGGTCAGCTCAGAGAGGGCTTGGGCGATCGCCAACAATCTCCGGTCTTGCCACCGCGAACCCACCAACTGCACCCCAATCGGCAATCCTTCTGTTGCAATGGGTAGTGTTACCACAGGGTTTCCGGTCAGGCTAAAAATGCTGGCAAAGCCCAAACCCCACGTCCAATAGGACAGTTTTTGGTCATCCACTTCTAATCCGCGTCGAAGGGGAAACCACGTTTGCCGATGGGTAAAGGCAGGGCCAGGGGTGACGGGGCAAAGCCAACCATCCCACTGGCCTAGAAATTGCTCCATTTTAGTGATGAGGCGATCGCGGCGGGAAAGCGCTTCCATGTAGCCCCGCATCCCCATCGAAACCCCACGCACAAATCCCTGTTCTAAAGCCCCACCTGGAATGAATGAAGGGGGCAATAATTTGGCAAGCCCACCGACGACGTTCCGCAGCGCTGCATTTTGGCTGAGGGCCAATTGACAAACGCAAAGTTCGCCAAAGGTTTCCCAAGCATCGGTGAAGTTAAAGTCGTGGGGGGTAATGCGCTCGACTGTGCAGCCCACAGCGCTGAGCTTCTGGGCTAGGGTTGCCATTGCCGCTTGGGTTTGGGCATCTGCGGCTAAATCATCAAAGCGATCGCACCAAGCAAACCGATACTCCGATAAAGGCTGGTGGATTGGCGCTTTTTGCTTAAGGGGCGAGACTTCCCACTCTGCACCGTCTGGCCCTTCAATGACGTTTAGGCATAGCCTCAGGTCTGCTACAGAGCGGGCAATTGGCCCCGTTGTAACCATATGGCGTAAAACCCGTGGATTGCTTCGCATGGAGGTAGCAACCCTATGTTCTGTGGGTTTTAGGCTGTATACCCCACAAAAATGAGCCGGAATTCTGAGGGAACCGCCGAGGTCGTTGCCGAACTCTAGGGGGGAAAGTCCGGCGGCAACGGCGGCGCAACCTCCACCTGTACTGCCGCCGGGGGTACGCGCTAAATCCCAAGGGTTGTTGGTGCGACCAAAAACGGGATTGACGGTCTGGAAGTCGCTGCCGCCTTTGGGTAGGTTGGTTTTACCTAAAATAATGGCTCCCGCGTCGCGCAGCCTTGCAACGAGGGGAACATCTTTAGGAGGAATGTACTGCGCCAAACTTTGATAGCCAAAGGTGGTTCGCAGCCCTGCGGTTTCAAAGAGGTCTTTGAAGGTAATGGGGACGCCATGCAGTGGCCCTAGGCTTTGGCCTGTGGCGACGGCTTTGTCTGCGGCCTGAGCCTGAAGCCGCGCCTCTGATTCGTTGAGGGTGACGATGGCGTTGAGGGCGGGGTTATGTTCGGCGATTTTGGCGAGGAATGCCTCTAGGACTTCGGTGGCAGAGAAGGTGCGATCGCGGATGGCTTGAGCAAGTCCAGACGCGGAATAAAATACCAAATTGCTCATTAAAACCTCAGGATAGCCCAGACTGAACCGGTACACACAAGTCTGAAATGACTGATGGGACTAAGTTCAAGCACTCTGCATCACCTCACCCCAACCCTCCCCTTATAAAGGGGAGGGAGCCAATCCATGTTCTTCCCCCCTTTATAAGGGGGGATTGAGGGGGGTAATGCAGGGTATTCAGAAAAAATCCAACTTGTGTGTACACGGTAGCCCAGTGCGGTGAATTTTGCTCCCAACAGGCTGCTCGGGAACGATACAGTTCCCGAGCAGTTTCTGTCTTCAACGGGAAGAGAACTATAGAATAGAACCAAAGGAAAAGCCAGAGGGATCGGCAGATATTGCCGCATCAAGACATTCCCGTTCATGGCGTTGGTGTACCTGTGCAACAAAATGCTTCAGCCCCCGGCTTAGATCTATCAACGCTGTATCCCTTTGAGTTAGATCCCTTTCAAACTGAAGCGATCGCCGCCCTCAATGCCAATAAGTCAGTCGTGGTGGTGGCTCCCACAGGTTCTGGCAAGACGCTCATCGGGGAATATGCCATTGCACGGGCGATCGCCAACGGTAAGCGGGTACTCTACACCACACCCCTCAAGGCACTGTCCAATCAAAAGCTACGGGATTTTCGAGAGCAGTTTGGCGTTGATAAAGTGGGGCTGGTGACGGGGGATCTTTGTATTAACCGAGATGCGCCCATCTTGGTCATGACTACCGAGATTTTCCGCAATATTCTCTACGGCACCTTTACGGAGGTGATTGAAACCGCCTTAACGGACGTAGAAGCCGTGGTGCTGGACGAATGCCACTACATGAACGATCGCCAGCGAGGCACGGTCTGGGAAGAATCAATTATTTACTGTCCGCCCAACATTCAGATCATTGCGCTCTCTGCCACCATTGCGAACGCAGAACAGTTAACCCACTGGATTGAATGGGTACATGGCCCGACCCAGCTCATCCAATCTGACTGGCGACCCGTGCCCCTTCAATTTCACTTTGGCAACCATCAAGGACTCTCGCCGCTCCTGAATCAGCAGCGAACCAAACTCAATCCCAAACTCAAGGCACTGCCCACCCAGAAACGGACGGGGCGAGCGCGCAATCCCCGTAGCGCCTCGCCAGATCCCTACTCGGTGATAGCGGAACTTCAGCAGCGCCAAATGCTGCCTGCAATTTATTTTATTTTTAGTCGGCGCGGCTGTGATCAGGCCGTCCTCGCCACGCGGGATCTCAAAACCCTCCTGACCCCTGAGGTATCGGCTCAGCTCAAAACACGGTTGGTTCAGTTCACCACGCTGTACCCAGACTTGGCCAAGTCACCTGTGTTGGACGGCATCCGTCGAGGCGTAGCACCCCACCATGCCGGACTGTTGCCTGCCTGGAAGACCCTGGTGGAGGAGCTATTCCAGCAGGGTTTCATCAAGGTCATTTTTGCAACAGAAACCCTCGCGGCGGGGATTAATATGCCTGCCCGTACGACCGTTATTTCCAGCCTCTCCAAGCGCACAGATTTAGGCCACCGTCTCCTCAACGCCTCAGAATTTTTGCAGATGTCCGGTCGGGCAGGACGACGCGGCATGGATACCTTGGGCCACGTTGTCACCCTCCAAACTGCCTTTGAGGGTGCAAATGAAGCTGCCTACTTAGCCACGATGGGGGCAGATCCCCTAGTCAGCCAATTTACTCCGAGCTACGGCATGGTGCTGAATCTGCTCCAAACCCGCACCCTAGAAGAATCTAGAGCGCTGATTGAGAAAAGCTTTGGGCAGTATATTGCCATGCAGCAATTGGCTCCCCAACAACAGGCGATCGCCGATCTTACCCAAGAAATCGATGAGCTTCAGCGCAAAGCGGCCACGGTCGATCTGCCTGCCATTGCCCAATACAGCAAACTCAAAGGTCGCCTAAAAGAAGAACACCGCTTACTAAAGCTGCTGGAGAACCAAGCAGAAGAGGTTTATCTTCAGAACACGCTTCAAACACTGCCACAGCTCTTAGCCGGATCGATTTTGCTGCTGAAGCCTTCGGCCAAGGGAAGCGCTGCCTTTGCAGGAGGAAATCTCCCTCAGAGAGCCGTCCTGATTGAAAAACTTCCAGGTCATGGACAATTTCCTCAGTTCCTATGTCTGCGCCAAGATAATGTTTGGTGTGTTGCCACCTGCCGTGAGGTATTGAATACTCAAACTGCCTCAATGAAAGGACTTGATACCATTGCTGTGCCCAAGGACTGGTCTTTTAAGCCGGGACATACCCGTCCTGGAGAAGTCCAAACCCTTGAGATTGCTCAGAGCATTCCTCCCATTTCTTTGGTGATACCCCCAGAGCTACTGGCGCAAGAAGCACGGATCGATGGAGTACAGGCTCAAATTACGGCCCATCCGGCCCACGCTACGAACAAGCAGCACGCCATTTTTCTGCGACTAGAGCAGCGGATTGAGCGATTGCAAAGCCAACTGCGCGATCGCCAATCCAAGCTCCAGAATCAGTCTCAACAGCGCTGGCAGGACTTTTTGTGTTTGGTGAAGCTACTGCGACAGTTTGAAGCCCTCAATCACCTTCAGCCCACAGAGCTAGGCAAGACTGCCGCTCTAATGCGAGGCGAAAATGAGCTGTGGCTGGCTCTAGTGCTGCGCTCTGGCGAATTTGAAGCCCTGGCTCCCCATCACCTTGCCACCGCCTGTGCTGCCTTGGTCGCCGAAAATAATCGCTCCGATAGCTGGGTCCGCTATACTCCTGGCGCTCCCGTGCAGGATGCGCTAGAGTCACTGCGTTCTCTCAAGCGACAGTTAATTCAGGCGCAACATCGGGAAGGGGTGACGCTCCCCGTCTGGCTGGAGACGGAACTGATTGGCATGATTGAGCTTTGGGCGTCTGGGGCAAGTTGGACAGAACTCTGCGCCAATACCAGTCTGGATGAAGGGGACATTGTGCGAATTCTACGGCGCACGGTGGATGTACTCTCCCAAATTCCCAACGTACCCCACCTTTCCGCAGAGCTACGCCTGAATGCGCGGCGAGCAGTACAGGTGATCGATCGTTTCCCCATTAATGAAATGGATGTTTTTAAAGAGGCAGTGTTACCCGAGGAACCCGTTTGGAGTGAGTTTGGGGAGGGTTCAAGAAGAGATTGATTCCCGCACAAATCAAGAGAATGAACAGGTTGAGGTTCTGAAACAAAGTCATCCCTCGCATCTTCAACCCACATTCCGCTGTTTGGATAGCGTTGAAATAATTAGGAATCTGGCACAGGGAGGAGATAGTAGCCTCGACACGCCTTGCTAAAAAACTGCAAAATATGGTGTCGCTCATCGGTCAAATTAACAACCTGCTTAACCCCTTGAATCACGACAAGATGCACCGCCATAAAACACTGAAATACCCAACGAAGGGTTGGCGAGGCATTGGGCTTGCCTAACTGGTTAGGAATCGTCTGTGCTGCTTGCGCTAACGCCAGTCGGAGTTGTCGCTGTCCCAAATTGTAGACCAGCAAACACAGCGCCATAATCAGACCCAGAGCAGCAACCCGCTTAGGGGACTTGAGAAAAACACTAGAAGCAAAGAACATCGGGTCTTTAAGGAAGCGAAATCCGCGCTCAACGCCTTGCTGTGCCTTGTATTCGCGTAATGCATCATCCGCACTCAACTGTTTTGAGTCGAGCACATTCGTCGCTAGAATAAATCGACCACAGCGAATCCGTTGTGCCTCAATCTCACCCTCCATAGGGACGATCGTTGCTGTAACTCGATAGCTAATGCGCTTCGGAATATCTTCTTTACGAGGCTTTCCGGCTTTGTCATAGTGTCGTTCTTCCGTTGTCTGAATGTCACACAGTTGATGCCAACTCATCTTTTTGGACAAGTTTTGTGCAGCGCTCATGGCATCGGCGATGCAGGCAAATTCTTGGGTGGATAAGCGCTGAAGGTCTTGAGCAGCATTCTGCTGATACTGCTCAATTTTCTTGGCCAACTGTTTTAGGTCTGATTTACGCCGTTGCTCACTTTCAATGAGTATCCAGCGTTGCGACACTCCCCCATATTCACTGCTGGATTCTGCAAAAGCGTAGCCTTTGATGACACTAGGGGTTAACGCGACTGTGCTATTCACGAGGCTGGATGCTTCCTTAATGCTCAAGGGAACTCTCGTGAGCCATTGCAGTCCTGTCATCGCTTTTAGGTTATCTGCGCTCTCCGAGTGCGCCATCTGCGATGCATAGCCCTTCAAAAGTCCACTGCTCCTTAAACCTTTGCAATAGTGAGCGCAAATTTTGCTTTATCAGATTGGTTCCCATTGCCAATTTCCATTAATACCGGAATATCGCCGTCCCCAACACAGATTAAG
Source organism: Acaryochloridaceae cyanobacterium OTE_25_metabat_464 (assembly GCA_031362245.1). Taxonomy (GTDB): domain Bacteria; phylum Cyanobacteriota; class Cyanobacteriia; order Thermosynechococcales; family Thermosynechococcaceae; genus JAAURS01. The sequence continues at coordinate 8,772 of JANLSD010000116.1, forward strand.
TTCATCACAAATTGCTTGAGGTCTGGTCGATGGTCTCTGGAATAGCCGTAAGTGATTTTAACGGCCTCAGGTTCTGGGGTCTCGGCTGTATCTTCATATTCTCCATCGACATGAAACGAAGTCGAATCCAGGTGTGCTGTCTCGATTTTTACCTCAAATCGTTGCGCGGCTTGAAGGCTGACGCTTAAAAATAAGTCACTCAATCCTGTGGCGTAAAGTTCATCCAGCGCTTTGCCTAAGCGGTCGTCGTTCAATTGCTCTGGCTTTATCCCCGTGCCTAATAACTGCTCGGTCGCTTTGCCTTTGAAGAATTCTTCAAATAAGTACAGGGGGGCTGACACAAAGCCTAATCCATTCAATAGCATCGCTTTGACGACGACGCCTGTACTCACTTTTTCTCTGGGGTCTATCCCTAGACGTTCGTTCAGTAGCTCTACGATCCCTATTTCATCTATCAATCCTGCGACAATCCCCAGATGGTCTAGATTCTCTACCCTTATTCCTGAAGTGATTGAAACCTCTTCGCTTTCTAGCACCAATTTAGATACATTTTAATTCTCTGCTGCCCTCCCCGAACAGCGGAAGGTGGG
>JANLSD010000171.1:0-3222 GCA_031362245.1 Acaryochloridaceae cyanobacterium OTE_25_metabat_464
TTCTTATCGTTCATGATGCTTGCTAACTTACTCAGATTGCTTCAACTTTCAAGCTCAACATTGCCTGTCGGAGCCTACAGCTATTCTGAAGGGCTTGAGCTTCTGGTTGAAACCCAACGCCTCCCATCGGCGGTAGCACTCCAAGATTGGATGACCCAAGAACTGCGCTATGGCTCCATGCGAGTAGAAGCGGGCATTATGCTGCGGGCCTACAATGCAACAATCACCCAGGATGGGGCTGCACTCCTAGCCTGGAATCATTGGTGGTCAGCCGCCCGTGACACAGAAGAACTGCGGCTCCAAAGTTGGCAGATGGGGCGATCGCTCCTTCGTCTATTTCTAGATCTCGAAGATCCCCACCAGAAAGGAGCCGTAGACAAAAACTGGCCTGCATTACGAGAATTGTTTGGACAAGAATGTAACTTTGCGATCGCCTTCGGAATGGTAGCCGCCGCTTGGCAAATTGAACCGACCGCTGCGCTGCTGGGCTATTTACAAAGCTGGGCAACAAATTTGATCAGTGCAGGGATTAAACTCATTCCCCTCGGACAAACCGCAGGACAACAGCTCCTACTCAATCTTGAGCCTGAGATTTACACTGCGGTTGAAGTGAGCTTAACACTGACCGATGACGCCCTCGAAAGCTGTGGTTGGGGACTATCTTTGGCAAGCATGGCCCATGAAACGCTCTACAGTCGGTTGTTTCGCAGCTAAGGCTACGCCTTAGCTTTTTGGTTAAATCTAACCACAAAGATGCAAGCATGTATAGAAAAATGGGTATTCTATAAAGGTAGAAAGCGATTTTGTCAAGGCACACCTATTTCTGTTGAAGCGCAATACTTGTCGGCCATGAACAATAAACGTCTTCCAAAATGGATAGCCTTTGGCGTGACTTTTTCAGTAGCCATAACGGCAACTGCATCTATTCTCACCTTAAGACGCTGGGCTGATAATGAGTCTCACTCTACGTTGCAATTGACACGGCTACAACTTCTGGCCTCTCGTTTAGATGGTTTAGAATGGCAAATCATTAATACAAAAAAAATAAAGCCAGAACTTCAAGAAGAATTTAATCAAGTAGAAGATAGCATCAAAAAAGTTCGTGAAGGTTTTCCTGATAAATATTCAGAAAAACATAGGGAATTATATGATAGCTATGAAAAGTATCTTGATGCAATGCATCAAGAACTTGCGTTGGTGGACAAAGGAAAATTTGAGCAGTCACTAAACCTAGACAAAGAACTCGTAGATCCCTCCTATAAAGCGCTTAACAAAGAACTTAACGAGCACAATCAAGAGTCGGAACGCATCGCCAAAGAAACAAGCCGACAGGCAAATATTGGTACGATTCTATCTATTTTGGTCTCTGCTTTAGTCATTAGTGTCACAATTCGAAAAGCTGGCAAGGCCATGCGGTTAACTGAAATTGCGATCACAGAGCAAACAATTCTCAAGAGCAGTGAAACTGCGCTTAAGCAAGAAAGAGATCTTTTGGAAACTAGAGTTAGAGAAAGAACGCAGGAAATCAACTTTCAAAATCTAGTTTTATCCAATACACTCGAACAGCTTAAATCTGCTCAGGCAGAGCTAATCGAGTCAGAAAAAATGGTGGCGTTGGGTCACTTGGTTGCAGGCATTGCCCATGAAATCAATACCCCCTTAGGTGCCATTCAAGCCTCAGCCGGAAATATGACCAAGGCCCTCCAAGAATCATTGACACAATTTCCTCTGATTGTGCAGCGGCTAACCCCCAAACAACAGTTTGACTTTTTTGCCCTTCTGACTCAAGTGCTTCAGAGTAAAGCACCTGTAACCTCCAGTGAAAAACGCCCTTTACGACGGGCCTTAACGCAAAAACTGGAGGGCTACGGTTTAGATAATGCAAGGCAACTGGCAGATCGTCTGGTTGAGTTTGGCATTACTGAAGAGGTGGAGTCATTTATTAGCCTATTACAATCTTCTCAAGGGACTTGGGTATTACAGCTCATTTATAACCTGAGTCGAATTCAAGGGAATAATCGAACCATTCAGACCGCCGTAGAACGCGCTTCAAAAATTGTATTTGCCTTAAAAAGCTATGCTCGGTTTGATCAAAGCGGAGAGAAACAGGTTGTATCACTTGTCGAAGGGATAGAGACGGTGCTTGAGCTATATCGCAGCAAGCTCAAGCAGGGCATTGAAATTGTTCGACGCTATGAAACCATTCCAGACTTTTGGGGATATCCTGACGAACTAGTACAGGTGTGGACAAATCTCATTCATAATGCGATTCAAGCGATGGATGGGAATGGCATTCTCGAAATTGTTGCTGCCGTGGTGGACAATCAGGTTGTTGTCGAAGTGATCGATTCTGGCGTTGGTATTGCAATCGAAACCCAGCCCAATATCTTTAAGCCTTTTTTTACTACTAAACCCCAGGGAGAAGGGAGTGGCTTGGGGTTAAGTATCAGTCAAACTATTATTGAAAAACATGAGGGGCATATTGAAGTCAAGAGTCAGCCCGGATGTACAACGTTTCTGGTCTATCTGCCTTTGAAGGCAGTACCGCTCACAACGCCTGACCGCAATTCCCCTTCACCAGCTTTAACCTTTGCGACCCCGTAATAATTAAATCATGTCAAACTCCGCGATTCTTTGTGTTGATGATGAAGTGATGATTTTGGAAAGTTTGAAAGAGCAACTTCAACGAAATTTTGGCGATCGCTACCTTTATGAAGTGGCTGAAGGGGTGGATGAAGCCTGGGCGGTTATTCGGGAACTTTATGATGAAGGCATCCGAATTTTGGTCATCGTCTCCGACTGGTTGATGCCGGGGGTGAAGGGGGATGATTTTCTGATTGCGGTGCATGGACGTTACCCCGAGATCGTTACAGTCATGCTCACAGGGCAAGCTGATGAAGCCGCCATGGAGCGCGTCCGAGTTGAGGCAAACCTTCATGCTTGCCTACGCAAACCTTGGACTGAGGCAGAGTTAGTCCACACCATTGAGACTGCCCTGAAATAGCCCCCTTATTAGCCCCCTGATATCGCTTGAGTGACGTCTACTGCTAACGCTATTTTTGCCTTAAGACAACAAGATAGATGCAAAAACAGACAAAGCCCCGCTATCAAGAGTAAAATTTTTCTGTAGCGCTATTGTGTATGAATGCCCATTGACCTGTTGCGATCGCTTGTTTGGACAGATTTTCGTCTGGCTGTTTTCTTTGGCGTCCTCTGTCCCCT
>JANLSD010000236.1:0-15291 GCA_031362245.1 Acaryochloridaceae cyanobacterium OTE_25_metabat_464
AAAACTCGCCCCGTCAGGGTCGGTGACATCATCATCGGGGGCGGTCATCTCGTGGTGGTGCAGTCCATGATCAACGAAGACACCCTAGATATTGATGGCTCCGTCGCAGGTATCCGTCGTCTTCATGAAATTGGCTGCGAAATTGTGCGGGTAACGGTACCCAGCATGGCCCACGCCAAAGCATTGGCAGACATTAAGCAAAAACTGATCTCCACCTATCAGGCTGTCCCCCTGGTGGCAGATGTCCACCATAACGGCATGAAGATTGCCCTGGAGGTCGCAAAACACGTCGATAAAGTGCGGATTAATCCAGGGCTATACGTCTTTGAAAAGGCCAAGGCCGATCGCACGGAATACACCCCCGATGAGTTTGCCGAAATTGGGGACAAAATCCGTGAGGCGCTAGAGCCACTGGTCGTCTCTTTACGGGATCAAAACAAAGCCATGCGAATTGGGGTCAACCACGGTTCCCTGGCAGAGCGGATGCTGTTTACCTACGGCGATACCCCCGAAGGGATGGTGGAATCTGCTCTAGAATTTATTAAAATCTGTGAATCTCTGAACTTTTACAATCTTGTGGTGTCTATGAAAGCATCACGGGTACCTGTAATGTTGGCGGCGTACCGCCTTATGGCAAAGCGCATGGATGAGTTGGGCATGGAATACCCGATGCATTTGGGCGTCACCGAAGCTGGGGATGGTGAGTATGGTCGAATCAAATCCACGGCGGGGATTGGAACCCTCTTGGCGGAAGGGATTGGCGATACCATTCGAGTTTCGTTAACCGAAGCGCCGGAGAAGGAAATTCCGGTGTGCTATAGCATTTTGCAGTCTTTGGGACTCCGCAAAACGATGGTAGAGTACGTGGCCTGCCCGTCCTGTGGACGGACGCTGTTTAACCTTGAAGATGTACTCCATAAGGTACGGGATGCCACCTATCACCTAACGGGCTTGGATATTGCCGTGATGGGCTGTATCGTCAACGGGCCTGGGGAAATGGCGGATGCGGACTATGGCTACGTTGGCAAACAGCCCGGATATATTTCCCTTTATCGGGGCCGTGATGAGGTCAAAAAAGTGCCGGAAGATCAGGGTGTTGCCCAATTGATCGACTTGATTAAGGCTGATGGCCGTTGGGTTGAGCCACCCTCTGAGTAACTTCTTTAGGTTTCGTTGATGTCTTCCCCCCTTGCTACTGAGACGGTTTTACAGGGTCGTTATCGACTGCTCAGGCTACTGGCTGAGGGGGGCTTTGCACGGACGTACTTAGCTGAAGACCAGGGGCGGTTTGGGGAGCGCTGCGTGGTGAAAGAGTTTTGCCCCAGCGCTAATGATGCCTCTGTCTTTGAAAAGGCGAAGGCGTTATTTCAGCGGGAAGCTCAGACGCTTTATCAGCTAGAGCATCCTCAGGTGCCTCAGTTTCGGGCCATGTTTGCGGAAGGGTTGGATCAAACCCAGCGCCTCTTTTTAGTGCAGGATTTTGTGGAGGGTGAAACCTATCGCACGGCCCTCAGACGCCGCCTTCAAACCCAAGAACATTTTTCGGTTCAGGAGGTGCGCCAACTCCTGAAACAACTGCTGCCAGTTTTGTCCTACATCCACAGTAAGGGCATCATTCATCGCGATATCACCCTGGAAAATCTGATGCTGCGGGCGACGGATCAAAAGCCAGTGCTGATTGATTTTGGGGTGGTTAAAAGCGTTGTCACTCAGCTTCAGCAGACCAACGTGATGGCGACGGGGACTGCTGTCGGGAAGTTTGGATTTGCCCCCATTGAGCAACTGCAATCGGGCCGCGCTTACCCCAGTAGTGATTTGTATTCTTTGGCGGTATGCTGTTTGGTGCTGTTGACGGGGCTAGAACCCTCACAGTTGTTTGATGACGTTGCAGCAGTGTGGAATTGGAAGCATCACACCTCGGTGAGTGACGGCCTTGCCAGTGTCTTAGACAAAATGCTGGCCCATAAACCGAGCGATCGCTACGCCACTGCCGATGAAGTCTCTCAGGCACTCCAGTCCGTCCCCTTCAGCGGACCCATAAAGCCCTCCCCATCTCCCCCACCGTCCTCAGCTCCCTCCGTTGAACACTTGTCCAAATCCCCAGAGCACTCTCAAATCAAAACGATCGCCGTAAGCTCACCCGCCCAGGTTCAACCCACCCGTCCTCAGGGTAAAAAGCCCGTCATCCCCCCGGTCTATCGCAGCGCCCAAAACGGCCCTCAGCGAAAGACAACAACCGTTGCAATGATTGTGTTGGGCCTTTTGACCGCCCTGGCATCGGCGTTTGCGGGCTGGCTGTTGATGAATTTTTTGATGCTGCGGCCTTGGGACAAAAGTCCACCTAAGGTATCGCCCACGCCTGTTCAGACGCGATCGCCCCAGTCTTCCACAGCCCCTACGATTCGCTATAGCAAAGCCCTAGACTTAGCCCCAGGAGAATCCGTCACCGTACAAGGCACAATTCCCCCTGGCGAAGCGCAGGTCTATCGGTTTGAAGGTCGAGGAGAGGATGAACTCTCTGCAAAACTGACGGGACAGAATGTGACGTTGACGGTGCTAAAGTCTGACCTCTCCCCTGTGGGCGGCGGTCAAGGCCGTAGGAATTGGCAGGGCAAACTCCCGCAATCAGATACCTATGCCATTCAGGTGCAAAACCGCTCCGCTCAATCTCAGGGGTTTCAGCTTGCCTTGGCGTTGTCTAACCCCGCTGTATTGCCATCCCCTACCGTGACACCCTCCGCCAGCATTAGTCCATCCCCTGCTCCTACGGCGATCGCCCCCACCATTGAGACGATACCCTTAACCTTTGCTCCCGAAGGCCCGACTCAGCGTTTAACGGGTCAATTGCTGCCTGCGCGAATTCAGCGCTACACGGTGACGGCGATGGCGGGGCAGGTGCTATCTGCTGCGGTGGCGGACAATTCAGCCGTGACGTTGACGATTCGAGATGGGACAGGTCAAGCGCTGAATAGTGCTCAGAATGTACTCAACTGGCAGACGTTGGTGACGGAGCCAGGGACGTATCAAATTGATGTGGTGCCGATTGAGACGACGCAGCCTGCTCGGTTTGGCGTTGAGATTGGGCTGAAGCAGCCTTAGGTCGGGGCGGTGAGTTGGGCGATCGCCTTGCCCAACAGTGGCGGAAATTTTCGCATAATCTTGCGGCGTTCCACATCAATGGGAACGTTGACGACACGGCCTGAGACGTAGCAGAGGTCAAAATCTAGGGCGCAAATATTTTGAACCCAGGTTAAACGGACGCCGCTGGTGGGTTCTAGTTGCGATCGCACACAGACTTTTTGCCCCATGTGGACGGCCTGATGATAGTTCAGGTTTAGGCTGACTACGGGTAGGTCACAGCCCATCGATACAAGGTCTGCAAATTCGACCCCAACATCCCGAAACACCGCAATCCGTGCTTCTTCCATCCAGGTTAGGTAAGAGCCATGCCACACAACCCCTGCGTAGTCTGTATGGTGGGGCTGCACAATAACCGGATAGTCAACCCAACCCGCAATCTGTGATGGCGATATACCCATGCTTAACCTAATGTTTTGTCCTTGATCTGTGGGCAAACAGCAGCCTGGTAAACGTTTATTCCGGCACAGAGACTGACTTTACTTCTACGGTTTGGGTGTCGGCAGCGGCTGCTTGAGAACTGGGAGGCGTATCTGTGCCCCGCTGTTTTACTTTCTCAATCACAATTTGAGAGACTTCTGCCACCAGTAGGGTCACTAGGGCGATATCGTCAATTTCGCCCAGGATGGGTAGAAAATCGGGAGAGATATCAATGGGGTTTACCAAATAAGCCAAGGTACCCAAAACAATCCACCACCGATACTTAGGGTTGCGAAGGGTGTTGCGATACCAGGTGAGTAAGCTCTGCATGGAAAGTTTCATGGGCGAGTCAGCTAAAGGTACTTTTATCCTGTCAAACATCGGCGATTTTGTGGGGTGTGGGTTTCCCTACTGGGTCGATTTTGGCGCAAAGTATATTAAGCTGGGCAAGATATCCTAGACTTCAAGGCCGAGAGAGAATATTTCTCAATCTGTTAGGGTCTAGCATCAAGGGTTGTTCATTGAATCTAAGGATCCGCTGTGAATTTCGGAGACATTATCCAAAAGGGTGGCCCTGCGATTTGGCCCCTTTTATTCCTGTCAATCCTGTCGATTGGCACCATTTTTGAACGTCTTTGGTTTTGGAGCACGATTCTCAAGGGTGAACGCAAGATAGCGGATCAGATCCTTGAGGCATCTCGCCGTGACTGGGATGAAGCCACACATTTAGCTCGACAAGTCACAAGCCAGCCGATGGGGCGCTTCTTATATACGCCACTGCGCCTTGCCAATAAGGAGCCTGAAATCTTTCGATTGGCCCTCGAAGCCTCTGCCGATGAGGAATTAAACTCAATGCGGCGGGGCCATAAGGTGCTGGAGGCGGTGATTGCGATCGCCCCTCTCCTAGGACTCCTGGGGACTGTTTTGGGCCTAATCCAATCCCTCACCGGACTCAATGGCGGGAGTGGATCCTCTCTAGCAAACGTTCCTGGTGGGATTGCAGCGGCGCTGATTAGTACTGCTACGGGTCTGATTGTGGCGATTGTTTCCCTAGCCTTTTATCGGTTATTTCAAGGGCTGTTATTTCACCAATCCCTGATTTTTCGACGCACTGGCAATGAGCTGGAGCTAACCTACAGACAGTTTTGGCTCAGGTCTCAGACGTTGGCCAGCTCGGCTACATCGGGTGAGTATGAAGCCACTCGAAAGCTAACGGGCTATTAGTCAATCAAGATTACTGTCCGAATGTTGTGTTTCTCTGAGCTAAAGCGGGTATGAAAGTCAATATAGAACCTGATGATTTAGATGTGCGGATTGAAATTATTCCGCTGATTGACATCATTTTCTGCATTTTGGTCTTTTTTCTACTGGGCGCTGTCACCACGGGGAGCACGAAGGGACTGAATGTAGATCTACCCAAGGCTAACTCTGGTCAAACGCAATTTGGAGACCAGCTTACGGTTGAAGTGGATGTGCTGGGCCAAATCATTATCCAAAATACGGTGGTTTCTAAGGAGCAGTTGTCACAGCTTTTGGCGACCTATGTTGCCCAGAAACCCCAAGGCGTTGTGGTATTTCAGGCCGACAAGCGGTTGAACTATGAGACGGTGATCGATTTGTTTGACCTGCTGCGAAAGGTGGGTGGAACCCGAGTGGCGCTGGGCACAACGGATCGCTCAGCGACGCCTCAACCTCTGACGCCTGATTTGGGAATGCCGACGGTGCTCAATCCGTCGGGGCAACTGAATCTTAATCAGCCGCCGCTGTCCAATCCGTTGCCCAATGAGGTTCCTGTTATCCCGACTTCACCCGCCAATACGAACCCTAATCCTGCTGGTGGCGTAACACCCGTTGTACCCAATAATCCTAATAGTGCCGTATTGCCCAAGGGAGCCACGCAAGGAACTCAGTCGCGACAAACCCCCAGAACTGTTCCTTAAGGCGCTGGAATGATGGTTTGCACAGGCTAATATCGGGAGCATAGATTAAGCAAATTTATATCTATGGGCTGATGCAACGTAAAGTATTATGAATTAACTTTTGTGTCCCTTGTTACATTAAGATGTAAATAAGAGGAATTAAAAAAGCCACCGAACCGTTGGGGAACGCGCAGGTTGGTCTCCTTTACTTGAAAAATACAACTTGACATATTATTTAGCAAAGCTGGCTCGTGATGGGGCTGGCTTTTTACTTTGTTGGGGTGGTGCGCTGAATGGCTTGGGATAAGGTTTCGAGGGCGGTTTGATATTGGCGATCGCCCTCCCCCGTAGAAGCCCCCTCCACCGTCGCCTCCGCAAACACATTGGGCTTAATCCCAATCTTGTGGATATTTTGACCGTTGGGGGTGAAATATTTGGCGATTGTGACCAATACCCCTGAGTTATCGTTCAATGGTTCAAAGGACTGTACCAAGCCTTTGCCAAAGGTAGTAGTACCTACCAGTACAGCTCGTTTATTGTCTTGAAGGGCTGCACAGAGCACTTCGCTGGCGCTGGCGGAATTTTGATCGACGATGACCACCAAGGGTTTGATGGTTAACGCCTGATGGTTGGCGCTCACAATTTCTTGCGGATTGTTGCGCTCTTGAACCGAGACAATGGTGCCTTCTGGAATCCACATGCGGGCGATCGCAATGCCTGCATCCAGCACACCCCCTGGATTACCGCGCAGGTCGAGAATATACCCCGCCACCTGTTGAGATTCTAGGGTTTTGATGGCGGCTTGCATGGAGTCTGCGGATTTGGTGGTGAAGATGGGCAACCTGATGTAGCCGATTTTTCCGGCTTTGGCGGCGATGGTTTGGTAGGTGAGGGGGTTGAGGTTGATGTGTTCCCGCACAAGGGTATAGGAAAGGTTTTCTTTGCCGCGCCGCACTTGGACGGAAATTTTGCTGCCCACGACTCCGACGAGGTAAGGGCCAGCCTTGGAGGGTTCGATGGTGGGGGTGGGTTTGCCGTTGAGGCTGACGACGATGTCTTGGGGTTTGAGACCTGCAATGGCAGCGGGGGATTCGTCAAAGGCTTTTTCAACCACCCATTCGCGGGTGGTGGGGTCGAGGCTGACGGTGAGTCCTACGCCCACAAAGTCACCAGAGACGTTTTGGGTAAGGTATTTGAGGGCTTCTGGGGTCAGGAAACGCGTGTAGGGGTCGCCGAGGCTGCCCATCATGGTTTCGATGGCGCTATAGGCAGCGGTGGTGGAGGGATAGTTAGGCTTGAGCAGGCGGGTTCTGACGGCGATCCAGTCCTGGTGGTTGAAGCTGCGATCGACGTAGTTGCGTTGGACGATTTGCCATGCTTGGTCTACGAGGGCTTTGGGGCTATCTTTGAGGGCTGCCTTGCTGGGGGTGGCTATGGAGCTAAGGAGCAGCAGACCTAGGAATAGGCTAATGCAGCGCGATCGTTTCTGGTGTTTGGGGCTTAAATCCATCATTGCTCGGTGGGTGGACGGACTTGTCGGGGATAGTTGCAGATATAGCTTACTGGATGGGTAGGCAGCAGAATCACTCTGATGGTTGACTTTGCGATCTGCCACAGGTTCCCGATGGGCTAGGATTTAAGCAGCTTTGGCAGATCGAAAATTATGTCTTTTCCAGAAGATTGTTACACTCGATCCCCCTTAAAAAGGGGGACTTTAACTCTGAAGCCCCTTTTTTGGGCGCATCCGCTCTGAAAGAGCTAGAGGGTTGGGGGATCGAGTGTAAGAAGTTCTCGATCTACCGAGCTTTGGTTGAATGAGAATAAACGAGCTTTAAATCGGAAAGTTTTCAAAATTGAGCTAACAATGCCCGATTCAAGGAGATTTTTGGGTGATGGATAAAATAAGTCACTATCGTCAAGTCATTCAGCAGCTTTTGACTGAGTATGTTCAGACCCCAATTTCAAATGGCGAAATTGAATCGCAAACGGTGTTCGATACTCAACACGACCATTATCAGGTGATGAATGTAGGGTGGGATGGCAACCGTCGGGTGCATGGTTGTGCGCTGCATTTGGATATTAAGGGTGGCAAGGTTTGGGTGCAGCACAATATGACGGAGATGCAGATCGCGCAAGCGTTGATGGCGATGGGGGTGGCGAAGGAGGATATTGTGTTGGGGTTTCAGGCTGAATATATGCGGGAATATACGGGATTTGGCGTGGCGTAGGCTAATCATAGGCTCACGAACGGTTGCCAGCGACGGGTTTCGACTTCGCTCAACCCTCAATCCTTGGTTCAGTGTGGGTTGAGCGGAGCCGAAACCCACGCGGCGAGGCTACTGTTTGCCTATCACTGCAACCAGCCCAAGATGCTCGACAAAAGGGAGAAAATCTTTATCTGCAAACAGCAGAGCGTGTTTTTGTTCAATGCAAAACGTTGCGATCATCACATCAATCGTTTTGCGAATCGTAATGCCTTGCTTTCTTAATGCCCGGAAATTATTCGCGCTTTTTAGGGCCAAGTCAGTACCCAGCATGCCAAATACGCTCAAGGACAGCAGTAATTGTTGAGCGATTCGATAGTCGGCATCCGAACGAAAGCCCTGTAGAACTTCGGCTAAAATTAGATCGCCAATCCCGATGGGTTCTACCCCTAGCAAGGTATCCAGCTTATGGGTTTGGGGTGTCTCCTGACCGTTGAAGTAATCAATCCAAACGCTAGAATCGACCAAAATCATGGATCGGTTCTCATGGATTCAAGGTCGCCATCCCATTGGAGTTTGCCTCTGTAGGCTTTGATTTGCGTCTGCTGCTTAAGCTGAATTAATGTCTTGAGGCCCAGTTCGACGACTTCCCGCTTAGATTTAACGCCTGTTATTTTTAGGGCTTCATCCATGAGGCGATCGTTGATGACGATGTTGGTTCTCATGAGGCGATTAAAATGTGTATGATCTTAGTAATTATTACACATTTTGTTGTAAATAGAATTAAGATTCTGCTAAAGTTTAATATTTTTCAGCCAAGTTCGCTCACCCCGCAATATGTGGTTGTGGTCAGATTCGACTGAGCGACGAGTCTAGGATTAATTGATTTTAATAACCTAATATGGCAAGAAAATTCCAAAATGAAGCGATAAAAGGACAAAGAATTCGAGCAGCCCTGCGTACTGGTGCAATTGAGTTAGATTTATCAGGATTGGGGCTAATAGAAGTTCCAGATGAGATCGCCCAGTTCACCAATCTGCAAAAGCTTGACCTTGGCAACAATCAACTGACGAGCTTGCCGGATACGATCGCCCAGCTCACCAATCTGCAAAGGCTTACCCTCTCCAACAATCAACTGATAAGTCTGCCGGATGCGATCTTCCAACTCACCAATCTGCAAAAGCTTGACCTCGACAACACTCAACTGACGAGCTTGCCGGATACGATCGCCCAGCTCACCAATCTGCAAAGGCTTACCCTCTCCAACAATCAACTGATGAGTCTGCCGGATGCGATCGCCCAGCTTACCAGCCTGAAAACGCTTGTCATCTCCGGCAATGAACTGACAAGCCTGCCGGATGCGATCGCCTGGTTCACAAATCTGCAAGAGCTTTTTCTCTCCAGCAATCAACTAACGAATTTGCCGGATGTGATCGCCCAGCTCACCAATCTGCAAACGCTTGATCTCTTCAATAATCAACTGACAGGCGTGCCGGATGCGATCATCCAGCTCATCAATCTCCAAACACTTGACCTCTCCAACAATCAACTGACGAGCCTACCGGAAGGAATGAATCAACTTTCTCAGTTGGAAAATCTCTACCTTCACCACAATGATGTACTCAAACTCCCACGCGAAATCCTAGGGCCAACTTGGGAAGAGATGATTAGTGAAGGTGCAACACCTGCTAAACCATTAGATATTCTGGACTATTACTTCCGTACCCGCCAAGGCGAAAAACGCCCTCTCAACGAAGCCAAACTCATCTTGGTTGGCTATGGCGACGTGGGCAAAACCTCCCTCGTCAGCCGCCTAGTCAACAACACCTTCAACAAAGACTCCCCCCAAACCGAAGGCATTCAAATCACCCATTGGCCCGTCCAACTCAACGGCTCTGAAAACATTCGCCTCAATATTTGGGACTTTGGCGGTCAAGAAATTATGCACGCCACCCATCAGTTTTTCCTGACCCAACGTAGCCTCTATATCCTGGTACTCAACGGTCGCCAAGGCCACGAAGATGCCGATGCAGAATACTGGCTCAACCTCATCGAAAGCTTTGGCGACGAATCCCCCGTCCTCATCGTCCTCAACAAAATCAAAGCCCATCCCTTCGACCTCAACCGTCGCGCCCTCCGGCAAAAATTCCTCAACATCGTAGACTTCCTCGAAACCGACTGCGAAACCAACGATGGACTCGACACCCTCTGCCAAACCATCAAACGCGAAACCGATCGCCTCAAACACCTCCGCGATGCCTTCCCCGCCAGTTGGTTCGGCATCAAAGACCAGATCGCCACCATGCCAGAAAACTTCATCAGCTTTGAACGCTACCGCACCCTCTGCGCCAACCAAGGCGAAACCGACCCTACCGCCCAAGAACGGCTCTCCACATACCTGCACAACCTCGGCATCATCCTCAACTACAAAGACGACCTGCGCCTGAGAGATACCCACGTCCTCAACCCCCAATGGGTCACAAAAGGCATCTACACCATCCTCAACGCCAAAAAACTGTCCCAAAACAAAGGCGAACTCAACGTCTGTGACTTTGGCGCAATTCTAGACCCGCAAGACTACCCACCCGAACGCCATGCCTACCTGTTTGAGCTAATGCGCAAATTTGAGCTATGCGTCCGCTTCCCAGAAGACGAAGGCCGCTACCTCATCCCCCAACTCCTCGACAAACAGCAACCCCCAGAAGCCGACGGCTTTGCCCCCACCGAATGCCTCAACTTCCAGTATCACTACCCCACACTCCCCGAAGGATTGCTGCCCCGCTTTATCGTCCGCACCTATACCCTCAGCACAAGTCAGCCTCGCTGGCGTACAGGCGTCATTCTAAAATTTGACGGCGACACAGCTCTCGTCAAAGCTGATATTCAAGCCAAAAAAGTTTACATCTCTGTAATGGGTTCGTCCGGCAGTCGTAGAACCCTACTCAACATCATTCGCTCCAACTTCGAGCATATCCATAGCAGCTTTACCTTTCAGCCCGAAGAAATGGTACCTATCCCCAACTATCCAGAGGCACTGGTTCCTTACCAAGAACTACGGGTGATGGAGCAAAACAGGATGCAAACCTTGCCTAAAGTCGTGGGGAAAGAAGTTCTAAACCTATCAGTTACCGACTTGCTCAACGGTGTTGACCTTGAGGGAACCCGTAAATCCAATTCCATGAAAGACCTCGCACAATCCCCGCTCCGCTTGTTTTATAGCTACTCCCATAAAGACGAAGAGCACCAAGCCGAGCTAGAAATTCACCTTACACTGCTAAAACGCAAAGGCTTGCTAGAGACCTGGAGCGATCGCAAAATCACCCCAGGCCAAGAATGGGCCGGCGAAATCGACAAAGCCCTCGAACGCGCCGATATCATCCTGCTCCTCATCAGCTCAGACTTCATCGCCTCAAACTATTGCTACGACATCGAAATGACACGAGCGCTAAAACGCCACAACGCCAAAGAAGCCACAGTCATCCCCATCATCGTCCGCGATTGTAATTGGGATATTGAACCCCTTAGAAAACTGAAGGCTCTTCCTAAAGATGCCCAACCTGTCAAATTATGGCCCGATAAAGACACCGCTTGGAAAAACGTTGCAGAGGGCATTGCCAGCGTGATTGGAGAGATGAAGGGCGATCGCACCCTCTAAACTGATTTTGAAAAGTGCGATTATCACCTCAGGATCAATACATCCTGCATTGATTTTTTTATACAGTCAGATAAAAATCTCACAAACTCCATGATTTGGCTATACTGCATTTGCAGGGACTTGTGGTTCTCACCAAAAAATGTCATTGCACTGCGCTATGCGATTTTTAATCTTGCCCACTTTCTCGACCTAGGACTTGATTTTGGGCTATTCTGGTCGCTAGGCGTTTAAAACCCGTTCCCTTCTCCTTGATTTTTTTAATTTTCATTGTTTCACTAGAGTTAAAGGTTGAGTTTTGACCCCAGAGACTCTCTCCTATCATAATGCTGAGCCAGCGGAACTTCGCCTTCAGGCCCTCCCTGGTATTGCCTTTGGCCGATGTCTTGACACAGATCGCTCGGTCTACTTTCTCTCGGATGCCGCCTGTCTAGCCCTTACTCAATACGCCCCCCAAGAACTCCTCTCCCTCGCCACAGATGCCCTGGCCTTCAACGACCTCATTGATCCCGAAGATTGGGCCACCCTCTTGGCCAAAATTGATGCAGCTATTGCATCACAACAGCCTTACAGCGCTGAATTTCGTATTAAAACCAAGTCTGGCGATATGCGCTGGTTTCTAGAGCAAGGTTTTCTGTCTGAGTCTGGTTCCATTGAAGGATTGATGACCGATATCTCATCCCTCAAGCTCGCCCAGGGCAAACTCCAGCGCGATGCGTTCTATGACAATCTCACGGGACTTCCCAATCGGTCTCTGTTTCTAGATCGACTTGCCCAGGCCGTCCGTCGCCTCCAACGAGACCTCGATTATCAGTTTGCAGTCCTATTTCTTGATTTAGACCGCTTTAAAGTCATCAATGATAGCCTCGGTCATCGTGCTGGAGACCTGCTGCTGGTGCTGGTGGCCCAACGCCTCGAAGCCTGCATTCGCCCAGGCGATACCGTCGCCCGCATTGGGGGCGATGAGTTTACCATGCTCATTGATGGGGTGCATGGTCTTTCTGATGTGCTTCAGGTTGCAGAACGCATTCTCAGTGACATGGCGACGGTCTTTAAGCTTGATGATCAGGAGATTTTTACCACCACGAGTATTGGTATTGCCCTTAGTGCCCCTAGCTATGAAGAAGCAGAAGATCTGATTCGGGATGCCGATATTGCGCTCTATCAGGCCAAGGCCAAGGGTAAGGCTTGTTATGCCCTCTTTCAAGAGGGGATGCATATTCATGCGGTGGCTCGCCTTCAGCTTGAAAATGACCTCCGACGGGCGATCGCCAATCAAGAGTTCTGCATGCTCTATCAGCCAATCGTGACACTAGAAACGGGCGAATTGGCGGGGTTTGAATCCTTTGTCTATTGGTATCACCCCACTCGTGGACTGCTGCCTCCAGGGGATTTTCTGGCGGTGGCTCAAGAGGCGGGCCTCATAGTTGCGATTGGCCATTGGGTATTGGCGACGGCCTGTGCCCAGATGGCGCTCTGGCATCGCCAGTTTCCTCAAGCGCGCTCGGTATTTATGAGTGTTAATCTTTCAAGTCCTGAGCTAGCGCATTCTGATTTGATTGTGGTTCTTGAAGAAGTGTTGGCGCGCTCAGAGCTTGATCCGCGCTTACTTAAAATTGAGATGACCGAGGAGCTGCTGGTTCATCATTCTGAGGTGGTACTGTCTCAGCTCCATGCAGTACGATCGCTGGGGATACAGCTTTGCGTTGATGATTTTGGGACGGGCTATTCGTCCCTAAGCTATCTAGATCGACTGCCCGTTGATTTTTTGAAGGTGGATCGGTCTTTTGTTGCTCGCATCGATTCTCCTGAAAATTTGGAGATTGTCCGCACCATTTTGGCGCTGGCCCAGGGGCTTAACCTCAAAGGGGTCGCAGAAGGGGTGGAGTCGATGGCGCAGTTGGCGCAGTTGCGGGCGCTACGCTGTCAGTTTGGCCAGGGCTTTTTGTTTGCACGACCCATGGAGGCGCTCCAAGCCCTGAGCTATTTGGAGCAGCATTTTACGGGGGATGATTTTACAGCGATGTCGCTGGTGTTACCCCGTCTATTAATTCATTCGTCTTCGGGGCTTTATCAGCTACTGCTGGTGGGCCGCATGGCCTGGTCTGTAGGGCGAGCGCAGGATTGCTCTATCTTTTTGCCCGATAGAATGGTGTCCCGTGAGCATGCCATGATTCTTCAGATGCCGCGCTCTAACGAGTTTTTCTGGGTTGACCTCGGCAGTCGGAATGGTTCGTTTATTAATTTTCAGCCCGTTCATCACCCGGTGCTTTTACAGGACGGCGACCTCATTCGCGTCGGGAATCGGCTCGAAATTCAGTTTATTTTGGCTCCTGATTCGACGCGTTTACCCCAAGGAGCATTAACGGTTCTGATGCATCAGTCTTCATTGTTCCATGGTCAACTTTGGCGTGAGGTGTTGATGGCGCTCCAGATTTCGATTATCTGGCAGCCCAATGATGTGTCTATTTTTCAGTCTCTCCGGCAGTGGGAGGCGGCAGATGGTGCGCTACCGCATTTACTGTTGATTGATGCTCTGACACTTAAGGATGATTTCTCTGAGTTTATGGAGGGGATGGCGTCTGCGTTTCCGCCGATGCCGATTATGTTTACGATGGCTGAGGGGACTGATGACTTTCCAACGCTTCGGGAGAAGGCTCGGTTGGCGGGCGCAATTGATCTTATTCCGCTCTTTCGTTTAGCGGGGGCTGATTTTCTTGATTATCGAGATGATCTTGCCCGTAAGGTTACTTTGGTGCTTGAGGCGCTGGGTGCGCCCCTCCCCCATCACGATACGCTCCTGACGGCGGCAGCAGCAGCGCTCAGAACGGCACTGAGGAATGAAACGCTGTTCTAGTAGACCTCTTCCATGCATCTTTTGAAGCCAGCGATTGAATAAATCCTGCGGACAGGCTCCGCCAACGCGCCTACAAGAACAAAGTCTGCACTTCGACAAGCTCAGTGCCCCCCTACGCAGACTAAATCCGAATTTTTATTCAGTCCCCGTAGGGGGACTTCGTTTGTGTAGCCGCGATTTCAATCGCTGGATATTCTTAAGGTCGCTGATATTTCTACCAGCCAAATGCTGAGAGACTGCTCAGTTGAATCGTTTTTGAAGCAACCGCAACGGGCTGTTCATCCCCTGAAGGTTCGACTTGATCCTGGGGGAGCCGCGCTTCTGAACAGAATGATGCGGTACTAAACCCGCCAAAACGTTTGACAGTGCTAGTGCGCAAACGCAGTCCAGAATTGGCGAACCAAAAGCGCTCAATGGAACTCATGGTTTCATACTCGGTGGTGAGGTTAAGTCCACCCTCTGCATCCAGGTGATAGCGTCCGACCACGGGCATGATCTCGGCATAGCCGCGTTCTCTGAGCAGACGACCTCGCAACGGATCGTCCTGATCGGGCACGATCGCAAAGACGGTCTTCCCCTCATGGCCCCCTTCATTGTCTCTGTCCCAGCCCATCGTGCCTTGCCAGGATACCCGCGAACCACACACTGCAAGGGCTGGGTCAACTTCATGAAATCGGCAAAGCTCCTGCACCTCAGGGTCTGATGCCCCTAGGGCAAACACAGAAATTTCTGAGTCCCCCACTTCTGCGCGACGAAACGCCAGGTGATGGGTGGTGCGCTGCGATCGCCATCGGCCTGCACTGCGCTCAAAAAAATCAACGACTTCTAACATCACTAAACCTCTAAATACATGCTCTAAGACAGGTGTTTATAAACAACATTAAGCCAACCAAAGACTGAACTAAATCTGCTGCTTCAATCGACGGAGGCGTTCAGAAAAACTGCGCATAATTTCAACCGCAAACATCGGCGTATTTTGAATCGCAAACAAAAATCGCTTTTCGTCTAAACAGGCCAGAGTGCAGTTTGTGCGGGCGATCGCCGTTGAGGCCCGCACCTTAGAAGGATGAACTAAGACCCCCTCGCCAAACACATCGCCGG
>JANLSD010000243.1:0-14364 GCA_031362245.1 Acaryochloridaceae cyanobacterium OTE_25_metabat_464
GATGACCGCCTAATGCTTACAGCAACTGGGTTATGGAACTTTTATTTGGAAGCTGCATAACTTGGAGAGCCAGGGAAGAAGGTATAAGAAAAGATAGGTTGTGAAAGGGTTTCAGGTCTTTTTATAAAGCAACAGCTCTAACAATCGCCGAGAGTCGATCGGTTATGATGCAAAGAATATTTGTGGGGGGAGTTGAACAACGTTATGCGGCGTAGTTGGCTAGATTTAATTCTGCTTTGACCCCATAGTTGACAGTTAGACATCAGGAGAAGTGATCAATGAGCCTTACATTTTATTTTGCTCCCATGTCCACCGCAAGTATCACCGAAGCGGTTCTTGCTGAACTTGACATCCCTTTCGATCTTGTAACACTCAATATCAGCAGTGGAGACACCAGAAAACCGGAATTTCTGAAGATTAACCCAAACGGAAGAGTCCCCGCGATCGTGCATGAAGGAGTCGCGATCTGGGAGTCTTCAGCGATCACGATGTACCTCGGTGAAGTCTTTGGTGTGGATAAAAAGCTTTATCCCACCCCAGGCCCAAAGCGCGGCGAAGCAATGAAATGGATTGCTTGGAGCAACGTCACCTTTGCAGAGCCAGCTAGCCGATTATTCGCATCCTTGCCGCCTGAAATGCAGGGAGATGCAGAAACCAACTCGCAAGAAAAAGTAGCCCCAGAGATGAAAAGTGCTGTCGCAATGGAGAAAGAAAAGGCGGATCTTATCGACTGTCTCAGAATTCTCAACGGCGGGTTGGAAGGAAGATCGTTTTTGATTGGAGACTATAGCCTCGCGGACACACATCTGCAAGGGATTGTTGGCTGGATCGGTTCCATGGACATCGATCTGACCCCTTTTCCTAACGTCACAGGGTGGTTGAAGCGCTGCTACGAGCGTCCTGCGATCGTGAAACTGATGCAAGGCTGAGACTGAAAATAGCTACCTCAGCTCGTTAGAAGTCTTAGCGATCGCCAGCCCCAATGATGCTAAAGCCAATCCCAAAGCCCCAGCTCTAGCCAACCGAAGGCGCGGGGGCTGAAGCAAAGGCAAAGCTAGGGCTATTGCGGGAGAGATGGCTGAGGCTTTGGCGGCGGTGAGGCGTTGGAAATGCGATCGCCCTAGCCCCCGCCATGTCCTCGTCTGCTTGGCCTTCGATATCTTCGGAAATGCGATCGCCCTTACTTCAGCAAATCGAAAGGATGCCGGAGTGACTGCTACTTTCGGCAAAGTTATCGTGAGGTGATCGCCCTTCTCTAACCCAAGAAGTTCGAGGGGGTGCCGGAGGTGCGGTCATTTACCCAAAGCTACCGCAAGGTGATCGACCACCTAGGCAACAGCGACCGTCCTTCATGAGCCGCCATGCCCATTGAGTTGGGAAAGATCATGGGAGGGAGTACCTACAGTTAGACCATCAAATCATCCCCAATTTTCAGTGGGAGAGTTTGCGCTGAGATATGACGGTTGGCACAACCCTTTAGCTAAGCAGAAGCTTTACGTTTGCTGGGAGTTGGTCAGCTTGCTTATCCCTTGGAAAGTTAGCAATAAAACTCGTTTCTATTCAGTCGTATTTCCCCAAAATCGGGTACCCATGCTAGCCAAACGTCTTTCGATTCCTGACAAAGTAGCAGTGCTTCATCAAAGCTCATGTCTGTGGGCAACCGCATTAGCTTCACCCACGCATCTCGGTTATAGACAATGTGGCAAACCGGATACCAGACAGGTGCGATCTCATTCTTCAAACCCTGTCTTATAGATCTAGTTGGAGGATTAAGTTGAAGTTGCATCGTCTACCTCTGTGTGACTAAGGTGTCATGCGACTTAAAGAAAGTCACTCAATTTCAAACAAAAGAATTAAAAGAGAATGATTTGATTCTGTAATCTATGATACAAAACTATGTCTTGATTGTTAGGGTTTTGTATTGCAACTTTACGTGGTGACATTATCGTAAATCACCATTACCCAATATAAAGTTGGAGTCTTGAAGCTAAAGCTGAGGCGTGAGCTTCAAGGAGTATCGCCCTTCTCCGGCCCAGCCCCAGCAAATCCGAAGCGGGGTGCCGAAGTCCTGTCATTTTCCGCAAAGCTACAGCAAAGCGATCTCCACTCCCAAGCAAAAGCGATCGCCCTTCTTCAGCAGCTAGGCGATCACCCCTGCATCAGCTTGCCCCCGCAGCTTAAGCCAGCGGATGCCAAGCCAGAGCCAAATCTTGCCTTGTAAAACGGGGTGCGATTGTTAAGCTTACTTGCGTTTGGCAGGGCGATCTCGGTAGGTACACCCAGATCGGGGATAGAGGGTAATAAACCTAACAATTGAAAAGAGCAACTTTTGACGAATTTTTGCGAGGCCATACACTCCCACTACTCAAAAACATAGAGCCTTTCACCATACTTTTGGAAATTTCATCCTCCCTAATCCATGGCGTTTCTTCCAAAATAATAGCTGAGGATTTTGTGGGTCAACTTTTTCCAAAAGGCTGAGCCAGGAACCCGCAACATCTAGCTTCTTTTGCGCTACCAATAATTCGATCTGTGCATCGCAAAAAGCTCGAAATTCTAAAATATGAAAGCGATCGCGTGAAATAAAGGGTTTCAAAAGTTTTTCAGCAGAGTCTAAGTCGCCTTCCTGGACAAATATCTTTGCTGCGGCTGCACAACCAAAAACATAGTTTGGAAAACGAGTAGCAATATCGCGAATAATACTGAACCCTTCCTCTTCGCGATTCTGATTGACGTAGGCGACTGCGAGATTATTCAGCAAATCGGGAGAGTCTGGAGCCAGTTCTAGGGCTTGAATTAGAAGTGGTTCTGCATCCTTGGCTTGGTCATTGTCACCTGTTTTTAAAAGATGCAGTGCCTCTTCCAATAAAGCGTTGACTTCACTCGAATGGAGAGATACAGACTCGGAATATAACTCATAGGCCATCACCAAGATGTCGCGCCATTCGCCCCCAATCCACATTCGGTTGCTTTCTTTCGAAAGAAGTTTATGTTTTACAGCAAGAGCTGAAGCGCGATTGCGCAACTTGTCGCTACCGTTTTGGCTGAGCGCAAAGTCCGCGATCATCGCGAGCAACTCCGGCGTTTCTAGCTGCTCAGCGGTGCTGAGAACAAACTCTTGCCCTTGAGGCCCGCCCCGCTCCAAAATGATTGGCAGAATGCTCATCGTATCTGGGTGGTCATCCAAGAAAGCCTTAAATGCCAAAGTCAAACTGCCGGATTTTGAGGAATTGAGATTGTTCTCCACTGTCTGGCGCATCACTCGGACTGACTTGGGCATCATCCATTGTTCCAAGCTAAAAGGCCATGCCCCGTGTTGTTGCCCAATACTGTTCTGGATATCGTCAAGATTTTCTTGAGCGAGCGAAAAGGAAGGATCGATTTTAACCGCTCTCTTCCATTGAGCGATCGCGCGTTTTTTGTCTCCTGTCCTGGCGAGTGCTACAGCAGCCCAGTGATAGAACATGACATTTGTGGGCGAGCCATGCTGATCGTCGCCTAGAGCCTGCTCAAAAACTTCAACCACGCTCGCATCTTCAGCGAGATAAGTGAGTCCTTCAATCTTTTTAGTCCAACCGTCCCAGGCATCATTTTGAGCAGTTTTGAGCATTACGCCGAAGAGCCTAGCCGCCTCAGTGTTGCCCGATACCACTTGAAATTTAACCAGATTAGCGAGGGCATGGGTGTTGTCGGGTTCAGTCTCCAAAACGGCTTGGGCGGTTGAGATCGCAGTTTCAGCATCCTCCTGTAACCAGGCAATCAGGCTGAGGTTATTGTATGCAGCTGAAAAGCCTGGATATTTTTGCAGCACTTCCTCTTCAGTTGTGCGAGCGATCGCAAAGTCCCCTTGTTCTAAATAAGCTTGTGCTAACTCATGAAGGGTCGTAATTTCCAACGCCTCGTCGTTGCTCATGTCAAAGTCATCTAAAAGATCCTGAACCACAGGTTCCAAAGATTTTACTAAATCCCTGACTTGAGGGGCAAAATCATGATTTGGGTTCAATGCCAAGGCTTGACGGAAGGTTCGCATCGCCAACATCGGGTGTTGGTTCTTAAAGAAAGCTCCTCCCAGAGCATAGGCAGCGTCGTCATTGTATGGGCTTGCTGCGAGCAGACCCATACAAGCTTTTTGATAAAGCTGGGTTTGGCCCGTCTCAAAGGATGCCTCACTTAGAAATTCCCAAACTTTCCTATTTTGGGGAAACTGCTGAGTGAGCGGGAGTAAAATCTCGCAGGCACCGACCCAATCTTGCTCAATAATGCGCTTTTCTGCCCGTCGAAGTTCTACATTGATATTCCTGGCTCCAAAGCCGAGCGGTATGGACTTAACGAGTTTCTTTTTACCTTTAGCCATATCTATTCAGTTGGAATTCAAGATGTTATCCACGCCCTTATCACAATCATAGCCCTGGATGTATGGGATGCTTCCATTGCTATGATTGTGGCTGCGAGACTCTTGAGTGATCTGACCTACCGCAAGCTGATCGCAACACCCACCGCCTCATAAAACCCACCCTTTTGCCTCTTCTCCAGCCGGCACTGATCGGTTAAACCGTGATTGCTATAATACTCTGGTAGATTAGGTTCTAAAGCAATGAAATGTGTGTATTGCGAGAGTGAAGGCGTCGTCAAGAATGGAAAAGACCAAGCATCTGGACAGATCATTCAGACGTACCGTTGTAATGAGTGCGGGCGACGATTCAACGAGCGCAGCGGCACCCCAATGTCAAGACTGCGCACCTCATCAGAAACGAAAGCTACGCACAAAGATTGCGCCCTCGCGATGAAAGTCAGAAGCGAAGGACTTGGCATCAGAGCCACAGGCAGAGTTTTGGAAAAGTCCCCCGCAAGCATCATCACCTGGGAGAAACGCTTATCAGCCCAGAGTCCAAATTGGTCGCCTCCTGCGCCCGAAGGGAGTGAGATAACGCTAGAAGGAGATGAAGTTTATACTCGCGTGGGCGAGAACCTTCCCCCCCTCAGCCTCTGAGGGGGGGAAGGTTCACTTTATCGAGAGAACCAGTCGCTATTGGGTGGAGGCCCAAGCCGGACTTAAAAATGCATCTTTGTTTGAGAAAGGGGTTACAGCCGCCTGGAATTGGGCTAGCCCTAGTCAATGGGTTCGATGGTTTACAGACGGTGAACGACGCTACGGCAAAGAATTATGGAAACTTGCCAGTGTGTACCTCACTCAAAGTGAAACGACCCAAGCCTATGAATATCGAAAAGTCTGGCGAGAAGGCTTAGAAGTAGCAATGAAGGTCAAAGGGTCTCAAGGAACGCCTCATATTGAGTGGCTTAGGCAAGAACATCCCTTTACCGCCATCAGTGCTAAATCAGAGGTGCATGCCAATCACAATGAGGCTCACAATAGTTCCCTCAGACGAAGATCCAGTGCTTATCACAGACGCCAGAATCACTATGCCAAAATTGTTGAAGGACTACAGCGGTCTTTGAACGTGCAGCGGTTGATCCATAACTGGGTTAGGCCCCATTGGGGATTAGAGAAAAACCAGACACCAGCCATGGCGATGGGCTATCTTGAGCGACCTGTCACAATGCTTGAACTCCTATCCTCTAGAGGATTTCAGTGTATCACGCCTTAGCTGATCAGTGCCTGCCATCGTCAGAATGGAGGCCAAATTCGTCATGGGCTGTTACCCAAAAAAACCTGTTTTTAAGCCATGCCGTTTTCTCTTCTCCTATAAATACGTCCTAGGCAAACTCCCTAGGGCTATCGATGTTCCAGGGTTTGGATTGCATCGCTTGAAAGGGAGTGAACAGCAAAGATGGTCTATCAATCGTATTGAGATTTAATTTTCGTTAACCCTTTCATTTTTAATTCACGAAAGCAGCAATATTCAATGACTTACTCTAGGGGGCACCTCTAAAAATAGATTTTCTTAAGAATATATTGGCTGCAACCACTATTAGCCCGTACTATATTCTCAATAGAGCCATACTATTCTCAACAAGAATATATTAATCGAGGTGCCCTAGGGTTCGTTATTTTTCGTTACTTATTCTTGATTTTCAGAGTTTTACTATGCTAACTTTAGAGTCGAAGTGCTATCTGTTTATACAGGCTTTGCTAAACTAACTTTTTTAGATGGAGAAGAGAGACATTCGCTTGGGTTAGCAAGCCTTATAAGTATAGTTTGCCAGTAATAATAGAAGTATTGTTGCTAATTTTTCGAGATTTTCTTGATAACAGTTCGACCTTTAAGTTTATGAGTCCTGGGTTAAATTGCCAATATCTTTAGAGGTGCAATTGATTCGATGGCTACAATTAATTTGGCATTGAATGTACAAGTTGTTGGGGGGCCACAAGTCCTCATTTCTAAGGCAAAGTCTGTTGAAGCTTATGACAGTATTGAAGTGAGCGTCATTGGTGGTGCGACCGATCAATCCGTTGAGATTCAGCCAGGGGAAGCTAGTCGAGTCAGTTTCTTGTTGATCCAGTCCAATCTATATAGCCAGAGCGGTTTGAATCAAAGGCTCACCTATAAAGTTGCTGATGGGGTTAAACCAGATTCGGATGCGATTGACCTGGACGAACCTCATCTATATCTTGGCGTGGGTGCTGTTTCAGTGTTAAAGGTTGCACCGAAGCTACTCAAGTTCAGTAGTACGTACCCCGTTGATCCTAAGAACAAAGCCACAGTAACAATTTTAGTCGGGCGAGATGCAACCCCTTAAGGGTATTTTTCAATTCATTGCTGCTTAAGATGAGGAATTTACTATGCCAATTACTCCGACCTATCCAGGTGTTTATATTGAAGAAATTCCCAGTGGTGTACGCACCATTACAGGGGTTGCTACCTCAATCACGGCGTTTATTGGTCGAGCGCTCCGAGGGCCTGACAATGAGCCGATTACAATTAATAACTTTGGCGACTTTGGGCGTATGTTTGGTGGGTTGTGGAGCCTAAGTACGCTGGGTTACGCAGTGCGGGATTTTTATCTCAATGGGGGTGGGCAGGCCGTTATTGTTCGGGTGCACAAAACTGCGATCGCCTCCTTCATCGATTTGCCTACTGGTGCCGCTATCCCTAATGATTTCCTTCTCTTGGAGGCTTCTAGTGTGGGGGCGTGGGGCAATGCGCTGAGCGTGATTGTCGATTACAACACGAAAGACAAAGACAGCATCACCCCACCCCCTGACGTAAAGCTCTTTAATCTAAGCGTTTTGGAAAACGGTATTGTCCAAGAGAAGTTTTTGAATGTTTCCATTGATCCTCTCAGTCCACGGTATGTTCCTCTTGTTTTAGAGCAAGGCTCTAGCTTGGTACGAGTGCGTAAAAGTGGGGGTGCTTGGATTGTTCCGAATGCTCGTCCGACTGACATCGCTACGTCTGCAACCGCTGGGAGTGGTAGTGATGGGAGCGAGCTGAGCAGTACCGAAGTTTTAGGTTTGGAAGCGCCTAAAACAGGACTCTATGCCTTAGAAAAAGCAGATTTATTTAATCTCTTGTGTATTCCGCCTTATCTGACCAATGGCAACATTGATTACGCGGCTTTACTAGGGTTTGTTGCGCCCTACTGCGAGAAGCGTCGCGCCATGCTGTTAGTGGATCCGCCCAGCGAATGGACGACCAAAAATGCTGCGAAACTAGGGATTGCGGCAGGGGTTGGAACCACGAGTAAAAATGCTGCGATCTTTTTTCCACGATTACGTCAGCCAAATCCTCTTCGAGAAAATCAGTTGGAAGAGTTTGTGCCATGCGGTGCGGTAGCTGGCATATTTGCTCGGACTGATTCTCAGCGAGGGGTGTGGAAAGCTCCAGCAGGTTTAGATGCGTCTCTCAATGGGGTGCCTGCGCTCAGTGTGGCGCTAACCGATGCTGAAAATGGGG
Source organism: Acaryochloridaceae cyanobacterium OTE_25_metabat_464 (assembly GCA_031362245.1). Classification (GTDB taxonomy): domain Bacteria; phylum Cyanobacteriota; class Cyanobacteriia; order Thermosynechococcales; family Thermosynechococcaceae; genus JAAURS01. The sequence goes on from JANLSD010000243.1 coordinate 7,857, forward strand.
AACTAAATCCGCTGGGTGTGAATTGTTTGCGATCGCTCCCCGCAGTAGGACGTGTAGTTTGGGGTTCTCGGACGCTGCAAGGAAATGATCGCCTTGCCTCCGAGTGGAAATACATTCCCATTCGCCGATTGACACTGTTTTTAGAAGAGTCGCTCTATCGCGGCACCCAGTGGGTGGTGTTTGAACCCAATGACGAACCGCTATGGGCGCAAATTCGCCTGAACCTGAATGCGTTTATGACGGGTTTATTCCGTCAGGGTGCATTCCAAGGCAGTACACCCGCCAAAGCATTTTATGTTAAATGCGATGGGGAGACCACAACCCAGGCTGATCGCAACTTGGGCATTGTCAATATTGAAGTGGGCTTTGCCCCGTTGAAGCCTGCGGAGTTTGTGATTATCAAATTCCAGCAAATTGCCGGAGATCTTTAGGTTTAGAGCGTTGTGACAGGCTTGGTTAGTCTGAGCTGCATGGACTTGTGCTAGGAGGACATCAATGGCTAATGGATTTGTAAAGAATGCGAACCGCATCGACCCCTATAAGAACTACAAGTTTCGGGTGAAATGGGACGGCAAAACGGTTTTGGGCGTGTCTAAGGTCGGGGCGCTTAAGCGAACCACCACCGTAGTTCCCCATCGCTCTGGGGGAGAGAATAGCAGCGATCATAAGTCGCCAGGACGCACCAATTATGATGGCCTGACCTTGGAACGAGGAATTACCCACGATCTAGAGTTTGAGGCGTGGGCAGATCGGGTGCATCCCTACGCGGGAGATGCAGCGATGGATCTCGCCAATTATAAAAAGGAATTGGTGCTTGAGGTGCTCAACGAGAAAGGTCATGTGGCGCTGCGGTACTTTCTCCATGACTGCTGGGTCAGCGAATTTACGGCAATCCCTGCCTTGGATGCCAATGCCAATGCCGTAGCCGTTGAGATGATCAAGCTTGAAATGAACGGTTGGGAGCGTGATAAAGCCACCCAAGAACCGGAAGAGAAGAGTGATGTGCCAGCAGGTTAGGTTGTGAGGCTGATGCTAAAGCAAGGACTTGATCGCATTTCGTATCCGTCCATTGCGGCGGAGATGGGCACCCAGTTTCGGGTAGAAGATCTATCACTACGCCCCTTTGGTACGACGGTGATGGATCTGGCGGTCAATTTCAATCAGCTCGATCGCCCCTCTGTCGAAATCCAGGTTCTGGAGTGCTGCACTTGCAGTCGCCAAGAGATTCCGCCTGATCGCAGCTTTTTTTGGCATTTGGAGGTGAGCCAGCGGACGGAATGTTTATTACGCCTCTCAACCCTCGAAGATTCGACAACGTTTACCGTTACCCTGCGGTGCTTGAACCCTGAGTGTTACGAACCGATTGAAGTTGAGCTGAGCCTTGAGGAGTTGATGGCGCTGCAACGGCAGGCCCAAGCCCATCCGTTTGTGGCGGTGCAACTGGGCGATCAATCCTTTAGGCTGCGCAGACCTTCGGGTCTTGATCAGCGGAGGTGGTTAGAGCAGGTTTTTAGGGACGAACGTGCTACGGTTCGGGCGATGATTCAAACCTTGCTGTTGGATCCGTCTCTTGGGCAGTTGGATCCGCTTTGGTTGGGACAAGACGGATGGGTGGAAGCATTTAATCAGGCGATGGAAGAGGGAGATCCATTGGTCAATTTCAGCTTAGGCGTAAATTGTCCTTATTGTGAGATCCAAAGCACCTATGCCATCGATCTGGGGGCGTTGGCATTGCAAAGATTACGAAAGGCCCAGCAGCATTTACTCCGATCTATTCATCGGTTGGCGCGGCACTATCACTGGAGCGAAGCAGAGATTTTGGCAATTCCGCGCTGGCGGCGGGATTACTATCTGGCACAGATTGAGCGGGAGGTGGAGTGATGAGCTATTTCTCTGGACTAATCCAACAAACGGGTATTGCGTTTGGTGTCCAAACACCTGGGTTTCCTGAATTAGAATCCGCCGATGAACATCGTTCAAGGGAGGCTGTGGTTCCCCTTGAGGTGGAAACCGTTCAGGTTGATTCTCCTGAGTCGCTGGGAAAAATGGAGAGGAGCGATCGCTTGGTGCGTAGCGATCGCCCACAATCCGTCACAGATCATCCCCCGATTTCGCCCGATGCGTCTTCCCAAACGTTTTTCCCACCCCGATCACCGGATATTGCGCAACCATCCTTCCCGCCGCATCAAACCATAGAACCCATGATGTCTGAGGTAGCTGCCATTCAAGCGGCGGTAGAACCCAATACACCAATCCTTGAATCTGAGCTGCGAGAAATATCCCTGAATTCAATCAATGAGATTCAGCAAAAACGTTCTCCTGCTTCATCTCTAGACTCTATTGAACAAGATCGGCAAGTTGGGCGATCTGCACAATCTATCACAAGCCCCGAACAGCCGACCCCTCAGGCTTATATGCAAATGGTTCGCGAATGGGTGACACAAGCCCCAATTGCCATTGAACGCTCTCCCATTGAAGACTCCCAAATTGACACCTCTCCAATTGAGCAAGTCAGAGAGATGGGATTGGAACAGTTTGCAAGCCTTCCGCCACCAGCGATTCATGAGGGGCTTGGAACATCGCAACGGGCAGTGAATGCTGTGCAGTCTCCCATTGCGGCAGCACGATACGCAGACCCACCGGATATTCAAGAATTTGTCTTGTCCATTGGCAGCATTCAACTGACGGTCGAAACCCCGCAACCGCTACTCCAAACTCCAGTGGCACAACCCCCATCACCTCAACCTGCGAGATCGCCCCAACCTGAGGGAGCAAGGTTAAGCAGACACTACCTTCGCGTTTGATAAGGACAACTGACAATGGCCCTGACAGATACTGGTAAAGCAATCGGAGCGGTGAGCCAAATGTTGCAGGCTCATCTGCAAACCCGTTTGGCGGTCGCAGTTGCCAATGTGCGGGTGGGCAAGCCAGAATCGTCGGGAGCGACCCCCCATCCTAGTTTGAATCTGTTTTTGTATGAGGTGTTGTTTGATTCTGATTTAAGGAACCATGAACTCGATGAGGGCCAACCGATTCCGCTATGGCTGGTCTTGAAGTACCTGCTCACCGCCTTTGATGACACTGGAGAGAGCGATAGTATTGCAGCCCACGGCTTGTTAGGCGAAGGGATGCGCGCTTTGCAAGAACTAGCGTTTTTGCCCCTCAGTAGTTTGCCTGCATCGGTGATTGGGGCGCTCAAAGATAACCCAGAAACGCTCAAGATCACCTTTGACCAGACCTCCTCTGATTTGCTGTCTAAACTAATGCAGGGCACCGATGAGAAGTATCGCTGCTCGGTGAGTTTTGAAGTGCGGCCTGTGATGATTGTCACGGGTGAACCGTCGTCTTACTCGCTGTTGGTGGGGATTGACTACACCGCAAATACGGTCATTGGGGATGCCGGAATCCAGATTCCGGTTCTGCCTTCGATGGGTTCTGCGATCGCCGTAATATCCCCCACAAAGTTTGAGCTGGGGGCGACGGTGACGATCCAAGGCGACGATTTGAACCTGTCTGGACTTGCGGTGCGGTTGGGTGATGTCGCGCTGCCCGTTGCCACTCAAACGCCCACAACGTTGACCGTTGCGATCGCCCCCAGCATTGCCATCTCACTGTCTGCGGGGAGCTATCCCATTGCGGTGACGCAGATCTTGCCAACCGGAAGACTACGCTCCAGCAATTTATTGATTGCGAATCTGTTGCCCACCCTAACGACCGTGACCCCTGTTGCGCCTACCCCTGCCGAACAGCTCAATGGAGTAATCCTAAACCTAGATTTGAGGGGGGAACTGTTGGGCCGCGCCCAAGACGATGTGTTTGTAGCGCTGTACCAAAATGGTCAGACGGTGGGGGTGTTTGATGAATTTGTGGCAATCGCCCCACCGCCACCGGGACTCCAAACCAGTCTGCGGATTTCCATCAAGGTGGCCAATAAAGTTCCTTCGGGGAGCTATCTCGTGATTTTGCGGGTGAATGGGCAACAGGCCAAAAACAGTCCCACCGTGAATCTGGTGTTGCCATGAGTACCTTGAGCCACACGCAGAACTTCACAACCTTTTCGCCAGACCTGAAGGCTGGGGATGGGGTTGCCAATACCTGGATGCGCCAAGTGACCCTGCGGCTTCGGCGTGAAGTTGCATGGCGCTGGCATCAGCAAGGGGTTCATGATCACGGTGCCTTGGGTAAACTCCCGCCTCTGGTTGAGCAATTGAGCGCCAGCTTAGATTTAACCCGTTATTGGGCAGAGAAGCGATCCTTCTTTGAGCGTGATGCGACGGCTCAATATCTGAGCAATCAACTTTCACTCGATCCTTTCCAGGGCGATCACGCTGTGCTGAAGGGGTCTTTTGGGTGGGTTGTCGCTACCCTTGACTTAGATGCGGCATCGGCGTTTGTGCTGGCCTTGGGGCTGATGGCCGTCTTCGACCCTGCGGCTGGCCCTGTGATTGCGGCGTGTCTGAATGAATCCAATGCGACTCAACCAACTTTGGATCTCGCCCAACAGCTTTGGGATGAGCCAGAACACATGTTGGCGATCGCAGACCCATCCCATCCCCTCTGGCGCTATGGGCTGCTGCAACGCCCTCAATCAACGGGCATCCATTGGCATACTCCGCTGGTTGTCTCGCCAACGGTCGCGAATGCGTTGCTTTTTCCCCATGGAGCCTTACCCCAAACCTTAAAACCCTTAGTCCTATCCAACGACCCACATCCCCTATCTGAGCAAGCCCGTTTGGTGAGCTTACAGTTGCAGGCTCGCTCCGGTCATACCTTGCGAATTGTCCCCGTGTGCGGAGAGAGCGGATCTGCGGCGAGTGAAGTGGTGCAGGCGATCGCCCAAGGGCCTGTAGTCAAACTCCAGAACACGAGTTTGGCTGGGGACGACTTTGCTTACTTCAAAGCGTTGGCGACCCTCTGCTGGTTAAAGGGACTCGCGCTATTTATGAGCAACGAAGTCCTAGAAGCGCAAGGTGAATCTTGTAAACCCAGTGAACTGTTGCGATCAATTCAATCCATTCCGATTAAGCTTTTTCTCGAAATTCGAGGGCGCAGTGCCTTGAGCCATCTGCCGCCCCAATTGCTTCTGCCAATGGTGGAAGTGCCCCGTCTCGACTACGGCGATCGCGTGGCTTACTGGAAGCACCATCTCGCTCCCGTCACCCCAGATCTAGAGCAAGCCATTACGGAATGTGCTCGCCGTTTCCGCTACGAGAAGAGAACAATTCAAAGGATTTGCAGCGGTCTGAAACAGCTACCCCAGAAACCGACGGCATCGGAGCTAAAGGGAGCCTGTCGGGCTGAGCTGGATTTAGACATGGGCGAACTGGCCCAAACAGTAACACCTCGGTTTGAGCCGGAATCCTTGGTGCTGCCACCCAAACAGCAGATGTTGTTTCAAGAAATTGACCATGCCATGCGATCGCTTACCCAAGTGCACTACGGTTGGGGCACCAGTCGGGTCTGGAACGAGTGCGGGATTTCGGTTTTGTTTGCGGGACCTCCCGGCACAGGTAAAACGATGGCAGCGGAAGTGCTTGCGGTGCGGTTAGATCTGCCAATGTATCGCATCGACCTGTCCCAGGTGGTGAACAAGTATATTGGCGAGACGGAAAAGAACTTAAAGAAGCTGTTCGACCTCGCCGATAGTTCCGACACAATTTTGTTTTTTGATGAAGCCGATGCCCTGTTTGGCAAGCGCACCGAAGTCAAAGATGCCCACGATCGCTACGCCAACTTAGAAATTAGCTATCTCCTTGAGCGGATGGAGCGCTTTAAGGGCCTTGCCATTTTAGCCACCAACCGCAAAAAAGATCTCGATGAAGCCTTTTTGCGGCGCTTGCGCTACATCGTGGATTTCCCGCTACCGGATATTCCAGAGCGCAGACGCATCTGGCAACAGTCGATTCCGCCTAAGGTGGATGGGTCTGCGCTAGACCTGGATTTCTTGGCCCGTCAATTCCCCTTAGCGGGTGGGCATATCCGTTCCATCGTGTTCAATGCCTGTTTGCAAACGGCCAATGGCGGGAAGGATACCCCCTCGCCGAGACTCGGGATGGAGCAGGTCGCAATGGCGGTCAAGCGAGAGTACGACAAACTCAACCGCACGGTGAGTTTGGAGCAATTTGGGCCTTATGCCAAGTTTATTACGGGAGCCAGCTATGAGTAATATTCACCTTCGGATTGATCGCCTGAACATTCGCACCCAGGGGATTTCGCCCGATGTCGCCCAAACGGCGGGTGCAGGCATTGGCGCGGCATTACAGGAAGGATTGGCTGGGCAGATTGGATCGCATCTCCCATCTCCTGTCACCATTCCGGCACTGAACCTAGGCCCGATCCGGGTGGCGAATGGGCAGGATGCGGGGCAGGTGAGGGCGGCGATCGCCCAATCTGTCACCCAATCTGTCCTCAAAACCTTACCGTCCAATGATCGGAGAACACCATAATGCCCTACCTACTCAAGGGAGCACTGATTGAATATGGCAGCGATTTTTTAGGGCCGCTGCCC
>JANLSD010000247.1:0-4014 GCA_031362245.1 Acaryochloridaceae cyanobacterium OTE_25_metabat_464
GTAGCCTCACCTCAAGCCCCCGTCCCAACAAGCTGTTTTCCAGCTTCTTCCAACAAAGCAATGACTTGTTCCCTAGTCACCGTTGGGAATCCATCTAAGAAATCATCAATCGACTCTCCCGCCTTGAGGTAATCCATCAAAGTCTGTACCGGAACCCGCGTGCCAGTGAAAACTGGTGTACCACCCATCACTTCAGAAGATACGCTAATCATCAAAGATTCTTTCAGCATTAGTCTTTGACCTCTAGTCTCTATGCTAAATAGTCTATCAAGGGTTGAGTGGGGCGATCGCATTTCTAGCCGCCGAAATGCGATCGCATTGTCCAAGACTTTGCTTGCGTGGGGCGATCGCCCTGTGTGTTGGTAGTTTGAGGGCGATTGTCGTGATTTATCAGGTTAAGTGGGGCGATCGTCTCATTGAGGCATTACTTGGCATCGACCCAGATCTTCATGCAGTCAATCGCAGAAAATCTGTCCGTCGCGCCGCAAACAGAAGACAAGCCTGAATATCTTCATTCTCAAGATCAGGAAAATCTTCCAAAATCTCAGAGACACTAACATTTTCCGCCAGCATCTCTAAAATATCGCTTACCCGAATTCTCATCCCTCTAATACAAGGACGACCGCCACACTGACCAGGAATCTGGATAATACGAGACAATATATTATTCATTTGTGTATCAAGTTAACACCCTCATATCATACTGCGTCAGTGGCGATCATCTTGTGTGAGTCTAGTAGGGATGATGGCAGGGGCGATCGCCCTATATGGGTAAAGTAGGGGCGATCGCGATCCTCCACTGGGGAACTCATCCGGCCATAATAGAGAAGAAGCGAAACATCTAGAGGGCATAACCGATGGTCAACGTTAGTGTCTCTTTACCCGACCACCTCAAAGACTTGATTGAGGCAAAAGTCCTAGAAGGTGGGTATGGGGATTCCAGCCAATATCTTTACCATCTGATCTGCCAAGATATTGCCCAAACCCTACCCGAAAACCTTGAACAACAGCTATTGGAAGGACTAGAAAGCGGTAAATCTATTGAAGTTACTGATGAATGGTGGGAGCAGAAACGCGCTCAGCTTCTAGAGAGCCATCAACGTAACCAAGCATGACCAAACGCATCGTCATTACACCCAAAGCCAGCGCGGATCTAGACGAACACTTTGAATATCTAGCCCAATATAACTTGGAAGCAGCACTGAATTTCTTTGATGCTGCTCGGCAAACTTTTGCTCAGATTGCCCGAACCCCCAGTATTGGTAGCGCTTACATCACAAAAAATTCTACCTTGAAAGGACTTCGCAGATGGACGGTAAAAAGCTTTAGAAATCAGTTAATTTTCTACTTTGATCGTGATGACTGTATTGAAATCATTAGAGTCCTCAATGCAGCACGAGATATCGAAGGGATTTTTCAACAAAAACCATGATCCCAGTTTCAGTAACATATTCCAGATGTAGCCTATTGATGGGACTGCGGCGATCGCCCCTATGTGAAGTGCTTGGGGTGCGATCGCGTAGACAAGTGTGGTGAAGGCTGCGGCGATCGCCCTGTGTGAGTAAAGTGGGGGCGATCAACCCATGTCATACCGAATCTTGAGCTTCTTAGGATAGATGAATTAAGATATTGGGTATGGAATTCGAGTGGGATACATCAAAAGCAGCCTCTAACCTCAACAAACATGGCGTTAGCTTTGCAGAAGCTCAAACAGTCTTCGACAATCCCCTGGCATTCATCTTTGAAGACGAAGCATATTCCGTGACTGAGCATCGAAAAATCATCATCGGACACTCCCACCGAAATCGCTTACTTTTAGTTTCCTTCACCGAACTTCCTAACGCAATTCGTATCATCAGTGCCCGTTTAGTTATCCGAAAGGAGCGTGAAGATTATGAACAGAACACCTTCTGAAGAATTATCAGCGCCAGACGACGAATTGATGACTGAGTATAACTTTGATTACCAAAAAGCAAAGCCCAATCGTTTTGCTGCGCGAGCAGGTAAGCCAGCCCTTAAAGTCGTCGTTTTAGATGAAGACGTAGCGCAAGTTTTTACCACACCAGAATCAGTCAACAAAGTTTTAAGAGCATTAATCGACACAATGCCACATCTAGCCAACGACAAGTAAACACAAGCACTTGAAGTTCGTCTAGTCAGGTTATGCCTGGGTGATCGCCTTGCCCAAGATTTTGCTTGAGCGGGGCGATCGCCCTGTGTGTTGGAAGGTTGAGGGCGATCCGCGCATAAATAGAATCAAGAGTCCTCAATTGCTGTAATCGATCACTTTAAAGGGCAGGCTTATCTCACATGTATTAAGGCTTTATCTACTCCCACATGGCGGAACCAGTGCCCCCTAGTGGATAAACCGTAAAATTACGCACATCTCCTATATTGCTGGGCAAGGTACGCTGACAACCAACATAAGCCAGAATTATTTTTCATAAAAAAATAAATGAACCCTAAAAAATGCCTTCTACCTACCCTCCTTGCGGTAGTGGTGGCAGTAGGCGCAATCGCCCACCCTTTCAACGCCTTCCGAGTCAACGCCCAATCCGCCGTTGGCAAAGACGAACTGGTGATGATTACCTCTCCAGACTATCCCCCCTACGAGTTCTACGACACCGCTGGGGGAGAACGGAAAATTACGGGCTTTGATGTGGATATTGCCAACACCCTCGCTCGCGAATTGGGTTTTAAGCTCAAAATTGTGGAGTCAAATTTTGATGGACTCATCCCAGCGCTTCAAGCCAAGCGAGCCGACTTTGTGATGGCAGGGATGACCCCCACCCCGGAACGTAAGAAAAACGTCGATTTTTCCATCATTTACTACGACGCAAAAGATACCATCGTCTCCCTTAAAGGCAGCAACCTCAAAAAAACCACAGACCTCAAGGGCAAAAATGTCGGCGTTCAGCTTGGAACCATTCAAGATCAGAATGCCCAGGCGATCGCCAAAAAGACGCCCATGCAAATCAAGCAGCTCAACAAAGTCCCCGATATTATTCAGGAGATTCGGGCCAAACGGATTGAGGCGGCGATCATCGAAGATACTGTAGCCCAAGGGTTCATCCAGTCCAACCCAGACTTGGAATACACCGCTATTGCCTCCGAGGAGCAGTCCGGCTCTGCGATCGCCTTTCCCAAGGGTTCCAAACTCGTCGAACCCTTCAATAAAATCCTCTACAAAATGAAGGGCAGCAACGAGCTTGAAGGTCTGGCGAAAAAGTGGTTTTCCAAAAACACCACTGCCCTAGATGCCCAAAAAGCTCCCGCAGAGAACCCTAAAAAAGGCGGACTCAACATCAACTTCGGTCGCCTGAGTCTGGATGACTATCTGTTTATCCTCAAAGGTATCCCCACCACGCTTCTGTTTACGCTTAGCTCAGTCTTTTTAGGACTGATTGCCGCCACGGGGCTTTCCCTGCTCAAAATCTCTCGCTTCAGGCCGCTCCGGTGGTTTGCTCAGGCATACACCTCCATTTTTCGGGGCACACCGCTATTGCTCCAGCTCTCGCTGATCTACTACGCCATTCCTCAGCTCTTCGGGTTTGATATCACACCCTTACAGGCAGGCGTCACCACCTTTACCCTCAACTCTGGAGCCTACATGTCCGAGACCATTCGGGCAGGGATTCAGGCTGTAGACAAAGGCCAAAGTGAAGCCTCCATGTCCCTTGGCGTGCCTTACCCCATGATGATGAAGGACGTGATTTTACCTCAGGCCCTAAAAAACATTCTGCCCGCTCTCGTCAATGAAACCGTTTCACTCCTCAAGGATTCTTCCCTGGTGTCTACGGTAGGTGTAGTGGAAACCCTGAGAGCCAGCCAAATTGTCGGCGCGAACAAATATATTTACTTTGAACCCTTGCTGATTGCAGGACTACTTTACTACCTCATGGTAGTGGGCCTTACCTGGACAAGACATCTCCAGAACCTATAGCCCATATCCGAGAAGGCTTTATGCCTTTCACCAAAAGGGTGCCCACTGGCTGAAACCTCCATTCTTCGTTC
>JANLSD010000302.1:0-14747 GCA_031362245.1 Acaryochloridaceae cyanobacterium OTE_25_metabat_464
GTCATGGGGGATTTGCTCAAGGGCATTGAGCGCCGTCGTAATGTCTTCTCGGCCTAGGGCAACTTCTGCAATGTTGACCAAGGCTTTAGAAATTTTGGTAACAGTCTCTTTAACGGATTTCTTAAAAATAGTGCCCTCGGAAAGATTTTGCACCAGACTTAACGCCTTGGTTAAGTTATCAATGCCGCCCGCTTCAAACAATCGCTGAGCCTTGACCAGTTCGGTTTCATCTTTTTGGGCATTAATAATTTTTTGATTGAGGGCTTCATACTGGGTTTGCGCCCAATAGCGATTGTCTACAGACAGCAGTCCCACCATAATGCTAAAGGCCCCACGCCAATCTTCTTCTTTAAGGGCAGCCTCCGCCTTTTTTAAGACCTGTTCACCTTTTGTCCAAACCGTTTTCCAGTGTTTAATGCGTGCTTGCACTTGGGCGTGGGCAGTGGTCTGGGCCGGAATTTTTTGAGCGAAAGAGATAGCCCGCTCTAGATGACCACCATGAAATTCCTCTTCGGCAAGGTCGAGGGCTTCTTTGGCCCACAGCTCCACCCAACGGTTAATCAATGGGCGCAGGGGATGGCTTCGAGGCAGGCTGTCTACTAGAGAAATCGCCTCAAACAAATCTTCTAATGTATGCTTGCGGGCCAACTCCTGGGCACAGGAAATCCGCTGAGAGGCAGAAGCAAAGGGCCAAAATATACTTTGGCAATTGGCCTTAGGGGGCTGCTGAAGGAGTGAGAAGACACCCAAGGTACCCGCCCCTAAGGCACAGCCCGTAAAGGCGATCGCCACCACCCACCAGCGTCGCAGCAGCCCTAGACTCATTCGTTTTGCTAGGGTTGGGGAAGATTCTGCGATGGGTTCTAGGTTTCTCGCCTCAGACATAGGGATGGGGACAACCAGAGATGGGGACAAACAGGGATGGACGGGAGGAAATACGGGGGACGCAAACGGTCAGATGCTCAATTCTAAGATTTTCCGGCAAAAATTGGGGTTTGCTTTCTAAGATTGCATCTCTAGCGCAGTCAGGGCAAGGCGCTGCATGAGTACAATAGCAAAGTATGTTTGTTAGAAAACTTTAGCGTTCATTATTTAAGATTCCATGGCTGATCAACTGATTCGTGCAACCGCAGCCAATGATGGAATCCGAGCGGTAGGGGTCATTACCACTCGCCTCACCGAAGACGCTCGTCAACGACATGGGCTGTCCTACGTCGCTACCGCAGCTTTGGGCCGAGCAATGGCGGCAGGGCTATTGCTCGCCTCTAGCATGAAGCACCCTCAGTCTAGGGTCAACCTCCGCTTTAAGGGCGATGGGCCGCTTAAGGGCGTGATGGTTGATGCGGGGATGGACGGAACGGTGCGGGGCTATGCCTACAATCCCACCGTGGAAATACCGCCCAATGCTGAGGGCAAGCTGGATGTGGGCGGTGCCATTGGTAGGGACGGATTTCTCTATGTGATCCGAGATGTCGGACATGGATACCCTTATTCCAGTACCGTTGAGCTGATTTCTGGAGAAATTGGCGATGACGTCACCCACTACTTAGCGGCGTCTGAACAAACCCCTTCGGCATTATCGGTAGGTGTGTTTGTGGATAGCCACGGGGTCAGTGCCGCAGGGGGACTCCTGATTCAGGTTTTGCCCAAGGCTGCCCGCGACGAGGAATTGATCGCACTATTGGAGTCTCGGTTAGCAGATTTGGAGGGATTTACGCCCCTGGTTAAAGCAGGCATGACTCTCCCTGACATTTTTGAGGATCTGCTGGGTGATCTGGGGCTAAGTATTACGCCCCAAAGTCAGATGGTTCGGTTTAGCTGTCGATGCTCAGGCGATCGCGTCATCGGTGCGCTCAAGATCTTGGGCACGGATGAACTGCGGGACATGATTGAAAAAGATGACGGCGCAGAAGTAACCTGCGAGTTCTGCAATGAGATCTATCAAATTCCGCGTACAGAGCTAGAACAGCTTGTGGTTGATTTGATTGCAGAGAAAAGCGGCTCGGATTAAAAGAGGCTTTAAGCACCCAAACTTGACATATTCAACTTTTTGCATAAACTATTGAATATGCGTTTAGGTGCATATTCAACTTTTTGAACTGCTAAAGGATATCCTCATGATGCTCAGCACTCAAAGATCGCCACAGCTATCTACGCCCACCTGGGGAAAAGCGTTTACCCAACCCCTTCAAGATTTTCCGCTAACACCTCTAGCACCTATAGAAGGTCAGGTACCCGACTCACTCCGAGGCAGTCTCTACCGCAACGGCCCTGTGCTGTTTGAGCGGGGTGGAGAGCGCATTGCCCACTGGTTTGATGGAGATGGAGCAATCTTAGGGGTGCATTTTGGCGATGGGGCCGCGACAGGGGTCTATCGCACCGTACAAACGGCAGGGTATTTAGCTGAAGAAAAAGCGGGAAAGTTTTTGGCTGGGGGGTACGGTCGGCGCGAACCACGGCCATTTTGGAAATCAGGCAGCAGTATTAAAAATTCTGCAAATACTTCGGTGCTGGCCCTAGAGAATCGATTGCTCGCCCTGTGGGAAGGCGGCAATCCCCACGGGTTAGATTTACAAACCTTGGACACCATCGGGTTAGATAACTTGGATAGTCTAGCGAAAGGAGAGACATTTTCCGCCCATCCTAAGGTCGATTCGCAAACGGGTGAAATCTTTAACTTTGGTGTGATGTTTGGGCAGAAAACGTTTCTGAATCTGTACTGCTGCGATCGCACTGGCAAAATAATGCGCCGCAACAAAGTGCCGTTGAAGAACGTTCCGCTGATTCATGATTTTGCGTTAGCAGGGCCATACCTGGTTTTTTGCGTCTCTCCCGTTGTCGTCAATCCACTGCCGCTGCTGCTGAACTGGAAATCTTATAGCGAAGCGATGGGCTGGAAGCCAGAACAAGGGACTCAGATTTTGGTGATTGACCGCGATACCCTTGAACTCGTCAGCCAATCCAACACAGATCCTTGGTTCCAATGGCATTTTGGCAATGGGTTTGTAGACCGTGATGGGCAAGTTGTGATTGATATTGCACGTTATAAAGATTTGGAAACCAATCAGTTTTTAAAGGAAGTTCCTTCTGGTCAGCCTAAAACGGATGCCCCAAGCCAGCTCTGGCGAATCAGAATCGACCCTAAAACGGCGAAAGTTTCTAGTTCGCAACGCTTGAGCGATCGCACCTGTGAGTTCCCCACGGTTGCCCCTGCTTTAGTCGGACAGTCAGCCCGCTATACCTATCTCAATGCCCGATCTGAGCATAGTCAAGGGACGGATTTGTTTGATGCGATCGCATTTTTTGACCATGAGCGCGGTGAAATGACCGTGGCAGATATGGGCGCGGACAGCTACCCCAGCGAGCCGATTTTTGCCCCCAGTCCTGACAACCCAGAACAGGGATGGATTTTGACCGTGGTGTATCGGGGCGATCATCATGCCAGCGAAGTCTGGATTTTTGAAAGCCATGCCTTAGAAAATGGCCCAATTTGTCGTTTAGCCTTACCCCAATTCGTCGCCTTTAGCTTCCACGGCACTTGGAAGGCAGCCTAGATCCAAGGATAAAGAAAGGATTATTCACTTTAAATACTGCTGGGGGAAGCTATCGAGTCAACCCGCAGTATTTTTTATGGAATCAAAATTGCTGAAATTTGTATGAATAATACCTGAAAGGAACATCGAATCCAGCGTATGCTAAGAGTAAATCCACCAAGAACGACCTTAGCATTGGGTCTTTGGCATGATCGATCTACAATATTCGATCCATCAACCTAACACCTTCATTCACAACCATCGGGTCGATCTTTTGCCTGACTGGGATGTTTCTGTGCAGTCCGTTATGGTAATTTTGCAGCCTTGCACCGTCCCCCTCAACGAAAGTACCCCCGTCACAGAACAGCAAAAACAGCACCTTCGCCGTCGCTTTTTGTACTGGGCCAAACAGCTTATCACTGCACTCAAAAAAGAAGGCTATGCTGCCGATGGCTTTGACCCGCGCACAGGCCATCCCTACTATTCTCGTTCCGGCGCACTCACCCTAGATGATGTTGCCGTGGTGCAATCGGTTTTGGGCTATCCCCTCGTGCCCAGTGGCGAATGCCGTTTGGTAGAGCATCCCATTTGGGGCTGTGGGGTGTTTCCCTCGGTGGTAGTGTCTGCGGCTCCTCCGGCTGTGTTGGCAAACATTGCCCATCGGCTGTGGCATGCCGCCCAACGCCCTGGCAAGTTTACTCCCCCTGTCCTAGCATTTGCAGACGGTACAGGTTCGCGTAGACCCCATTAATCTCCATTAATTCCTCGTGGGAGCCGGACTCTACCAATTCGCCTTGGCGCAGCACCAAAACCCGATCCACATTGCGAATCGTGGAGAGACGGTGGGCAATGATAATGGCGGTTCGGTTCACCAAGAGGCGCTCTAAAGCCTCCTGAATCAGCACTTCCGTCCCCACATCCAGATTTGCAGTCGCTTCATCTAGAACCAAAATGCGGGGGTTACGGACGGCTGCACGGGCAAAGGCGAGGAGCTGCTTTTGACCTGCGGAAAGGTTGGTGCCGCGCTCTCGCAGCAGAGTATCGTAGCCCTCTGGAAGTTCTTCGATGAAGCTTGCCACATTCATTTGCTGGGCGGCAGTTTTGATTTGTTCGAGGGCGTAGGTTTCACCCAATGCAATATTGCTTTTAACATCCCCTGCAAACACAAATCCGTCCTGCAAAATCACGCCCACGTAGCGGCGTAGCTCACTTTGGGCAATGTCTTTAACATCGACACCATCCACGGTAATGCTGCCCTCATTGGCCTCATAAAGGCGACACAACAGCCGAATAATGGAGCTTTTACCAGCCCCCGTTGGCCCGACGATCGCCACTTTTTCTCCTGGCGCGATCGTAAAGTTGAGTCCTTTGATCACGTAGTCATTGTCTTTATAGGCCAAGGACACATCCTTGAACGCCACTTCTCCTAGGGCACGCGTTGCCGTTGCTTGGGGCAGCGATCGCGGCTTCACGGCATCGCGGATGTCCACAGGCTGGCTGAGCAGATCGTTGATGCGCTCCACGGCGGTAAAGCCAGACTGGATAGAGGTGAATTTTTCAGCCAGTTGCTGGAGCGGGTTGAATAACCGCTGGGCAAACAAAATAAAGGTGGAAAGCGTCCCGAAGGTGAGGGTTTCGCTGAGGATGCGGGTGCCGCCCAGCCACAGAACTCCGGCGATCGCAATCAGGCCAATCCACTCCAAGGTGGCAGAGACAGCGGAGTCAAAAAAGATGGTGCGGTCTACCTGCTTCACATAACGTTCATTGTTATCTCGAAATAACTGGCTATTGAACTGTTCCCGCCGAAAAAGCTGCACCACGCTAATGCCTGAGAGGTTTTCTTGCAGCATGGAGTTGAGTCCAGACAGCTCATCGCGGGCTTTATAGTTGGCTTTACGGTATTCGTACTGGAAATACCAAATCAATACGCTCACGGGCACCAGCAACAGCACCAGCAATAGCGCCAAATCTGCCTGAATGGTGAACATTGTCACCACAATCGCCAAGATCGAAAATAAATCGCTGACAATGCCGATCGCCCCTGTTGCAAACACATCTCCAAGGGCTTCCACGTCACTGGTGAGACGGGTAATCAGCCGACCCACGGGCGTGCGATCGAAGAACTGTGCTGCTAAAGAAAGGACGTGACGAAACAGGTCGTTGCGGATATCGGTGGTGATTTGCTGTCCGACTTTGGTGACGAGAAAACCTTGCCAAGACTGAAGCCCAAACCGAAACAGCACTGTAACCAGCAGCAATCCACTGAGCATGGCTAGCCCTGTGGGTAAGTCCACGGTTTTCAAAAAGCTGAAGGTCGATGGCTCATTTTTGAGCAGCGAAATGGTTTGCCCGATCAGGATCGGCTGGACGGCGCTAGAAATGGACAGCGGTATTAGTAAGATTGCCGAAATCAGCAGCGTGGGTGTGTAGGGCTTGGCATAGGGCACAATCCGCAGAAACAGTCTCCAATCGCTGAGGCGAGGCGATCGCCGCCGTTGCGGTTCATTAGGGGAAAAGGTTGCATCAGTCATAGTGCGATCCTAGCTGATGATCTGTTGACGGAGATAGGCTATACCTGATTAATTGCCCTAAATTTCTGTTTTTATGACTCGCCGTCGTCTTAAGCTTCGCCTCTATCAAAAACTTGCGTTGGCCCTCAGCATTCTGCTGCTGGCGGTTTACTATGTCCACGATTTAGAGCCAAGCTGGATTGAGGTGCGATCGGTTTCTTTATCTTTGCCCCATCTAGCACCTGAGTTTTCGGGCTACCGCATCGTTCAACTGTCTGATATCCATGCCGATCGATGGATGACAGCTCAACGGATTCAGAAGGTTGTGGATCGGGTCAACAAAATGCACCCTGATCTAGTGGTGTTGACGGGCGATTTTGTGACCCGAAATCCTCAGAAATTTGCGCCCAATCTTTCTGTGTTGAAGGCTTTGAAGCCGATGGACAAAACTTTGGCAATTCTGGGCAATCATGATGCTTGGACGGATCCAGATCTTGTTCAAACAACGCTGGAAACAGCAGGCGTTGATGTGCTCTCTAATCAGGTCATCACGCTCAATCGAGCTTTGGCGCAGCTCCATATTAGCGGGGTGGATGATGTGTGGGCACAACGCGATCGCCTCAATGAAGTCCTCGTGGCACTCCCCACGACAGGCGCAGCCATCCTATTAGCCCACGAGCCGGACTTTGCCGATACCAGCGCCGCAACGGGACGATTTGACCTCCAGCTATCGGGACATTCCCATGGTGGACAGGTTCGCCTTCCTTTTGTGAAAAAGTTTTTCCCACCTTTGGCCTATAAATATCCAATGGGTCAATATCAGGTAGGTTCCATGATTCAGTATACAAACCGAGGGTTGGGCAGCTCTGGCATTCCCATTCGCTTTAACTGTCGCCCTGAAATTACAATTTTTACACTCAAGAGTGCCTAGAGTTGTGGGGCAAGGTTTTGTTCCTCAACCCAACCGATGTGGCTTAAACAGGATCATAAGGACTAGTATATTTATTCAAGAAATACTCGAATGATAATTTATTAATATGATATTTATTAAAGTCCTCATAACTCAATGAGATTTCACAAAGTCTGCTGAGCACCAACCATATCTTACTGGCATTGCTTACTTCTTCCATCTCAAAAATAGAATCATTATACTGAGTTATCCAGTCATCGATAAGCGGCTTTATCTCATCTTGTAAAATAGCTGAAAATCATTCTCTAAATCATAGAATGTATGAAATGCGTCTTCAATACTTCCAGCAAAAATACAGCTTAAGAAATAGATTGAGTTGTAAACATTGCACTCACATGAGGCAGTTCTAACCCAAGCAGGTGGGAAATAATGAGGTACGAGATTCCATTGCTCTGAACAAGTATTGGAGAAGAAATTTAGCAAATAGAATATCTCAGATATACTTTCTGTATCTATCATAAATTAGAATATCTTCACAATTTAATCTTGCAAATACAATTAAACAAATTTTCAAGCAAAATCAAGAATTGTAGGATGAGTTAATATTAGGAAACCTATTGCCAGACTAATCCACTAAAACAAGCCACTTTACCTTTGCAATAATTTTTACTGCAATAGTCTTGTCTTTAGACGGGCAACAAAATCCATCCGTTCATGTAGAAATGCGATGACGATAACCACTGCATCATCGGCAAGATAGACGATGAAATGATGCTCACATTGATAGAGTCTTACCTCACTACCTGCCAGCTTCAAAACGCGGCGCATGGTTGGATTTTCTGTAATCTTCGTGCATCCAGCCTTGAGCATGGCAACATATCGATCAGCCTGCGATTCACTGTGGCTGTTGGCTGTATAGTGCCATATCTCCTTAAGATCGCGCGCCGCTTGTTTGGTAATTCTGTAGCCTGTCACCGTGCTGCGCTCTCTGATTTAGCTTCAGCAATAATGCTGTCAAAGTCTTGGGTACTGAATTCACCCCGTCGTGCTTCTTCAATGCGTGGAAGCAAGAATTGCTCAAGCTGGTGCATGGCTTCTGCTTCGGTCAGTCCTTCCCCTGATAATGGGGGCAACGATCGCTCAAGAATATAGTCCTTAATGGTTTGTCCACGCAGAGCGGCAAATGCTTTTAAGCGTTGATGCTCTTCTGACGTTACTTCAATGGATATACGGCTCATAATGTCCCTCTGCTGCGGCTTACTAGACATTATATGAAATTTTTGTCACTAAGTACAAAATGAACATTTGTTCATTTTGTACTTAGAAGTAGTCGTAGGATGAGTTGAGGTTAGTCTCTTCTAAACGTAGGCCCAACATAGCTTCAAGCTCATCACGACTTAACTTGGAAAGCTTGTAAAACAAGTGCCCCACCGTAATGTTTACAGTGAGGCACTATTTCGCTAAAAAAACTGATTTACTTATTCGGCTGAGGCGTCATTCGTAAATAGGGCTTCACTTCAGTGATGCCTTTAGGAAACTTCTGACGGGCTTCTTCGGTGGGGATGGAAGGAACCACCACACAGTCGCCGCCATCAGTCCAGTTGCCAGGGGTTGCAACGCTGTAGTGATCCGTCAACTGAAGTGAGTCAATCACTCGCAGTAGCTCGTCAAAGTTGCGGCCTGTGCTGGCGGGGTAGGTCAACGTTAGACGCAGCTTTTTGCTGGGATCAATGATGAAGACAGAACGCACTGTCAGCGTGGTACCCGTACTAGAGTTGGGGTGAATCATGCCGTACAGCTCAGACACCTTTTTATCAGCATCCGCCAAGATCGGGTAGTTGACCGTTGTGCCTTGGGTTTCGTTGATGTCGCAAATCCAGCCACCATGAGATTCTGCGCTATCTACGCTGAGCGCAATGGTTTTGACGTTGCGCTTGTCAAACTCAGACTTCAGTTTTGCGACAAGGCCCAATTCGGTGGTGCAAACAGGGGTGTAGTCAGCGGGGTGAGAAAACAAAATGGCCCAGCTATCGCCAATCCACTCATGAAAATTGATGGTTCCTTCAGAGGAATCTTGAGTAAAGTCGGGCGCGACGTCCCCTAATCTCAGAGACATGGTTGAACTCCTGTGGTGTCAGAATAAAAACGGTCAAACTGGATACGCTTCTCGATCATGCCATAAAACCCCGACCTGTCGGGTGGAATACAGATCTTAATACTTTTGAGCAGGACACTAAATGGCTCAGAAAATAGCCGAAGGGGTGGAGTCCTATCGAGACGCTTGGGTGAGTGTAGGGGTAGTCGCGCTATCTAGGACGGTTGGAAACAAAGCGTTTTCTAGCATTTCAACGGTCATGTCAAAATCATCGTTCATGATTTGCACATCAAATTCATGGGCTGAGTCCATCTCAACTTTGGCCCGCGCAAGACGACGGGCGATCGCTTCTTCTGTCTCTTGCCCCCGTTTACGAATGCGTGCTTCTAGCTCTTCGATCGAAGGAGGCTGCATAAAAATCTGAAGGGCATCCGGTGCCGTTGTGCGCACCTGACGCGCCCCTTCTAGCTCAATTTCTAAAATCACGCGCTCGCCCTTTGCCATGCGGTCTAACAAGGGCTGACGGGGGGTGCCGTAGAGGTTGCCTGCAAACTCAGCCCATTCTAGAAATTCGCCTTGGGCGACCATTGTTTCAAACTGCGATCGCGACAAAAAATAATAGTGCACCTGATCCACTTCACCGGAACGGGGCGATCGCGTGGTGGCTGAAATGGACACATGTAATTCAGGATGACGGGCTAAAAGCGCCTTTAAGACAGTTCCTTTCCCAACGCCGCTGGGTCCCGTAAAAACAATCAAATTTTTCAATTCTGAAGCGGAGTTAGCCATGGGAAAGAGATTTCATCAGACTAAATGAGCACTGGACACCATCGGTCTTGAGTCTAATCAAAAGCGGTCAAAGGAGCAACTCCGAAGGGGATTAGCAATAGCCAACGCTCGGCTATTGCTAATAGAGACAACGGGTTACTCCCATTAACGGCTATGTTATCAATCAAGACGATTAAGCATCTCAATGGTTCATTTCAAAGGATTGATGCTGGAGATCAATGTAAAGCGATCAATGGGGGTGATTAATCACTGCTGTCGTTCGATTCTTTGCTGACCATAAACCGATGGGCAACGGTTTCTGGCTGAATCGCAGATAGAATGACGTGACCAGAATCTGCCACAATCACGGCACGAGTGCGTCGTCCGTAGGTTGCATCAATGAGCTGTCCACGCTCTCTGGCATCCGTGATAATACGTTTAATGGGTGCCGATTCTGGACTTACGATGGCAATCACGCGATTTGCAGAGACAATATTGCCAAATCCAATGTTGATGAGCTTAATATCCATGACCTCACTCCTATACAAAAGTATGTAGTAACCCCCACAGGCCAGTCGTCAGTTTACAGGTTCTTGCTGGTGCAAGCGGCTGCTCACTCACCCTGTGTCTCTATTCCTCATCGTATCGGCAAACATCCAGCAGCCACAAGCGTAAATTAACCTTGTCGCGTTACGCTCAAACGCTTTTCTTCGCTAGGATGGCGCTCAGGATGACGCTCAGGATTGCATTTGCCGGAAAGTGTCGAAAAAGTGTTGAGAAAGTCAGATCATAAAACTTAACTAGGGCGTTCTATTGTGCAACAGGTTGATTTTACGACGTTAATCGCCCTTAAGAGCGAATTATGTACCCAATGGATCCCGGCGCGACTGGAGCAGGTCTATCAATGCGATCGCTTTATGGTGAAGCTGGCCCTCAGAACCCTCCAAAAACGGGGCTGGCTTACCCTTAGTTGGCACCCCCAGGCGGCGCGGATTGGCATGGGCGAAGCACCCCCGCGATCGCCGGACACCTTCACCTTTAGCCAGCAGTTGGTGCACCAGCTCAGCGGATTTGCCCTGGTTGCCATTGAGCAGGTTGCACCCTGGGAGCGCGTGATTGACTTACAGTTTGCCCAGCGCCCCCAAGAGCCGCCCCAGTGGCATCTCTACGTAGAGATTATGGGCAAGTACAGCAACGTGATTTTGACCACGGCAGACAACCTGATTGTGACGGCAGCCCATCAGGTCAGCAATAACCAATCACGGGTACGAACCATCCAAACCGGAAGACCCTATGAGCTACCGCCAGGATTGACAGGGCCAACGCCATCGTTACAGGAGACTCAAGAAGGGTGGTGCGATCGCCTTACGTTAATTCCAGGGCCGCTCAAAACCACCATCCTCAAGGTCTATCGGGGGCTTAGCTCGGTACTGGTGCTCGAAATTTTAGACCAGGCGAATCTAGACCCCACTCAACCCACTGATACCCTGACTGACGTGGAGTGGGATACTTT
The DNA here is from genome assembly GCA_031362245.1 of Acaryochloridaceae cyanobacterium OTE_25_metabat_464. Lineage (GTDB taxonomy): Bacteria > Cyanobacteriota > Cyanobacteriia > Thermosynechococcales > Thermosynechococcaceae > JAAURS01. The sequence goes on from JANLSD010000302.1 coordinate 11,330, forward strand.
ATTTCAGGTTTGGCAACGTTGGTTAACCCTGCTGGATGCCGAAACATTTCAGCCGGGGCGTTCGACGAACGGCGGATTTACCGTACTGGGCTGGGGGATGACTCAAGCTGCGCCATCGGTTCAGGCGGTGGTGGATCACTACTACACGGCTCAGCTCAACCAGCAGTCTTTTCAGCAGTTGCGGCATCAGCTTTTGCAAAAGCTCGGCAATGTTTTGGCAAAGCTGCAAACCAAGGCGGATGTATTTTCAAAGCAAATGGCGGCGTCAGATCAGGCCGATTATCATCGCCAGCAGGCGGATTTACTGATGGCAAACCTCCACCACTGGCAGTTGGGGATGTCGCAAATTACCCTCCCCGATTTTGAGACGGAGCAGCCCGTCACCATTGCCCTCAATCCAGAGCGCAATGCGGTGCAGAATGCCCAGGCGCTCTATCGACGGCATCAAAAGTTACGGCGATCGCGGGATCATGTTAAGCCTCTCCTTGAAGCGGTGCAGCAAGAAATTGATTACCTGGCCCAGGTGGAGACTACGGTTGAAGCGTTAGCTCAATTTGAGAATGCCGAAGATCTGCAAATTCTGATTGAAATTCGCGAAGAACTCCTTGGGCAAAAGTATTTATCAGACCCTGACTACCACGCACCCGCCAAGGGAAAAGCGGACTTTTATCGCTACCCATCTCCCAGCGGTGGCGAAATTTTGATTGGGCGCAACAATCAACAAAATGAGTTGCTGAGTTTTAAAGTGGCAGGAGCTTATGATCTTTGGTTCCACACCCAGGAAATTCCTGGCAGTCATGTTTTACTGAGACTTGATGCGGGGATTACGGCTGAACCCCAAGATTTACAGCGGGCGGCTAACCTTGCAGCTTACTATAGCCGTGCCCGTCAAAGTACCCAGGTCCCTGTGGTGTGGACTGAACCCAAAAATGTTTATAAACCCAAGGGTGCAAAACCCGGCATGGTGGTTTATAAGCACGAGAACGTGATTTGGGGAGATCCCCAGGCGGTTATGTCTCAGTCGTCATAGACCTGAAAATAACGCCCTAAGTTGCATAATCCTTCGCCATTGACTAATGTGTCTTACAAGACTGTTGGGAACTTTGTGCTTCAGCGATTGTTCTCCACAAAAACGGGCTATTGTTCTTCACTCCTCACTCCCATTGCCTATGTTTTGGTTCACTCGCCCCAAACGATCGCCTTTGCAGGGGTTAATGCGATCGCTGCATACCCAATTCCCTCGCTTCAAACAGCGACTGCGGTCAACGCCTTTGGTTCTCAGCTTGTCTCTTGTATTCATTACAGTAATGGGCATTGCCTTTGTCCATCCGGCCCAAGCATTTCTGACCCAGATCTCTCCTACTGCACCGGAGCTTGGCGATACGCTTGTTGTGACCATGCAAGCGGAGACAGACAGCGCTGCGCCGCAGGTTCGGTTTGGGGCCAAAACCTATCCGGCCTTTAATATGGGTGCTAATCGCTATCGCACGCTTTTACCCACTACGCCCTTAGACAAACCAGGGCCAATAACGGTACAGGTTGAGAATGGAGGGGAATCTCGTGCGTTTAAGCTAAATCTTAAAAAACGCTGGTTCCCGACCCAAAGTATTTGGCTAAGACCTGGTTCAGATTCTAATGCCGATGAGTATGAGTTTGATCGGGTGGATGCTTTTAAGGCGAACGTGTCGCCCCAGAAGTTCTGGAATGGGCCGTTTCGTAAGCCCAATGGTGGCCCTGTGACCACTGTTTACGGGGTACGGCGTTACTACAATGGCGTTTTTGCCAAGGACTATTTCCACCGTGGGGTTGATTATGCGGGGTCTTACGGCTCTGCTGTTGTTGCGCCTGCGGATGGACGGGTTGCGCTGGTGGGGCGCGAAGCCAATCGGTTTAAGGTACATGGCAACTGCGTGGGGCTAGATCAAGGTCAAGGGGTTGAGAGCATTTATCTGCATCTCAGTCGCATTGATGTGAAAGAAGGAGATTTTGTAAAGGCAGGCCAAAGGATTGGGGCGTTGGGGAGCACGGGTGCTGCAACAGGCCCTCATCTCCACTGGGGACTGTATGTGTTTGGTCAGTCGATTGACCCTACGGCTTGGCGGAATAAGGGTTTTAACTAAGAATCGCCTTAAATCAATGGGGTGGGCGTAGATGGGTTAACCCCAAATCCAACGGCTCTATGTTTTGAGTTAAAGGCTTGGGCTAAAGCGAGTGCTGACCTGCGACCGACTTCGGTTTCAAATACGGAGGAAAAAACGGCATCAATTTGGTTTTCTCCTAGAAACAAGGCCAGATGTTGTGGATACCCTGCGATCGCCGCTTTCACTACCATCACGCCTTGCCACCCTTGCCCATGACAGTGCTTCAGTTGAGCCACTGTTGCGACAGATTCATCGAGGGCAAGCGGGGTTTTATAGGCTTGGGCTAGCTGTTGCATCGCTTCAAATTGGGTAGGGGGAAGCGGCTGCTCTAGGTATTCGATGCAGGGATGAGCGGTGCAATCGCATTTCTCTAGCCATTGTTTGGCCTGCTGTAGGGTTAATCCACCGTTGGCATCTAGGCGGAGTTTTGCTTCTTTGGGTAAGGCGGTGGTTAGGCTCTGAAATAGTTCTAGCTCCTGGGCAATTTCTAAAACCCCGATCTTCCACTTAAAGGTGCGATGTCCTTTTTCCCAGAGGGCAGACCAAGCAAGGAGAGCCGTTTCTCCCGCAGGCAGGAGGGCGCTGATCTGTGAGGGTGGGTAATGGATTTCTGGTAATGGGGCTGAGAGGGCTGCCCATGCACTGCCAAATCCGAACTGACAGGCGGGTAAGGTATGGGGGATGGTGAGGATATCTGCTTCGGTGAGAAGGGTTGGGAGAGTTTGGCAAAAGGCGATCGCCGCTTCCAATGTCTCTGTGCCAAACCAAGGAATGGGGGCAATTTCACCCCAGCCGGTTACGCCATCTTCACGTTCTAGACCAATGATTAATCCTTCTCGGATTTTCCACAGTCCATGATGGGTTTTAAGGGGCTGCTCAAATGTCCATCGATAGGGTTTCAATAGCAGCCGATAATTCATGTGATTCATCCCGAAGCTGTGACGATGCGCTTAATCTCTTGGCAGATTTTGACTAAAACGCGATCTTGTTCGTGATTGGACAGACTGTTTAGAGGGTGTTTGGGGTCGTGGGCGGCTTGGTATTTGCTGAAGTCCAATTCTTGGTAGCTGCTGTGGCTAATGGGAATCCACAGAATAGTGACGCCTTTGACTTGGGCCGCATCAAGGAGGGGCGGCAGTTCGTTGTCAGCGATGAAGTCTGAGGCAATGAAGTTAGGGCTGACGAGCAGGATGGCAATTTTGGCGGCAGAGAGGGCGTTTTCGATTTCTGTTTGCCATTCATCGCCGGGACGGATGCGGGTATCGTCCCAGAGGTCA
>JANLSD010000312.1:0-16560 GCA_031362245.1 Acaryochloridaceae cyanobacterium OTE_25_metabat_464
AATTGGCGATCGCGTTGCCAATTGAGCCGTGAATGGACTTTTTCAGCAAGCCCTACGTACTTGTGCAAAATTAATTTCACAGGACTTTTGTTCCACGCCTTGCACTACCCCACCTCAACCCTCCTCTTGGTAAGGGGAGGAAGTAAGAGTTGTCCATATTCTTCCCCCCTTACCCTTGGCGTAGCCGCTCTGAAAGCGCTAGAGGGGACTGAGGGAGGTAGTGCAAGGTGTCACTAATTTTGTCCGACTACTTACAACACCGATTCAGAAATGAAGTACAACCCCAGATGTCAGAACGTGGGGTCAATCTGTCCATACTAACGATAGAAATCAAGAGTGAGCTTTTGACTATCCCTTCAGTCAAAAAGCAGGGGAAGACATTCGTTCTTCAAGAATAAGTTAAAAGGAAATTAATACGATCTCAGCATAGAATGCTGTTTTTTGGGCACTCATTTTTTCCGAAATCCTAGGAGATTATAGGCAGTGATTAAAGTAGCGAACTCTCTTAATATCAAAACGATTGAAACTCCATATTTAGTCATAAATCTTGATAGAGTGGCAGAAAAATTTCAATTACTTTCTAAGGCTTTACCTACGGCATCCATTCATTATGCAGTGAAGGCAAATCCAGAAACTGAAATTCTTGAGCGATTAGTGAGCCTGGGATCGAACTTTGATGCTGCCAGTATCTCTGAGATCGAGCAATGTTTGGCAGCAGGTGCATCCCCCGACCAAATCTCCTTTGGCAACACCATTAAAAAAAATAAAGATATCATCCGTGCCTATCAACTGGGCATTCGGTTATTCTGTTTCGATAGTGTAGGGGAACTAGAGAAATTAGCCGTTCACGCACCAGGATCCAAGGTTTATTGTCGGTTGCTGATTGAGACGAAAGGGGCGCTTTGGCCCCTAGCTCGGAAATTTGGCTGTGTGCCAGAAATGGCCCTTGACTTAATGATGCATAGTCAGCAGCTCGGCTTAGAACCCTATGGTTTATCCTTTCATGTTGGGTCTCAGCAAATGGATCCGACGCAGTGGGAAAACCCCATTGGTGTTGCAAAGGGGCTGTTCTCTCGGCTAGCCCAAAACGGGATTCAGTTAAAAATGTTGAACCTGGGAGGGGGCTTCCCAGCCCATTACCAATCTTCTATTCTGGGTGAAGAAACCTATGGGGCAGAAATCTTGAGGGCGATCCATCACCATTTTGGAGACCAGCAACCTGCACTGATGCTAGAACCAGGGCGATCGCTGGTAGCCGAAGCGGGGGTCATTCAAGCTGAAGTGATCTTGATTTCCAAGAAGGCTTATACCCAAGACGTTCGGTGGGTCTATCTCGATATTGGCAAATTTAACGGATTAAGTGAAACGACGGATGAACCGATTCGATATAAGATCCGTACACCCTATGATGACGATGCACCCACTGCACCTGTCATTCTGGCAGGGCCAACCTGTGATAGTGCAGACATTCTCTATGAAAAGACAAAGTATGAGTTGCCCCTAGATTTAAGCGTGGGCGATCGCATTGAAATCCATAGCACTGGAGCATACACCCATAGTTACTCATCCATCTGTTTTAATGGGTTTCCTCCTCTAAGTGTTTATTGCATTTAAGTGTTTATTGCATTTAAGTCATTATGAAATAGAACAGAAAATGTATTTACTGTTAGCAATATTGGCAGCCATTGCCTATACTATCGGCGGGACGTTTATGAAGCTCTCGTCAGGGTTTTCTGAATTTGCCCCTAGTTTAATGGTGTACGTTTGCTTTTTGGTGGGAGCAACTTTGCAGATTTTTCTCCTCAACCAAACCCATATGGGCATTAGCTATATCTTGGTTCTAGGCTTAGAGGCACTGTCTGCATTGATGTTCAGTTTATTTTTCTTTAAGGAAAGCTACAGCCCCCTTACGATGGCTGGGATCTTTCTGGTGGTGATGGGAACCGCCCTCCTACGTGCTGAAGCAAGATAAGACCCGAGAGACTGAGGATGGCTTTCCGTTGTTAATCAAGGGATTCAATCCAATAGAGCACAGCCAAATCTTAAAACTTACGAATATCTAACGAATGCATTAAAAAAATATGCACAATGGTGTTTATACGCCTTAATTTAAAATGGTTTCTCTATGGACGTTTCTGGCAGCGAGAACATGACTCAGCAGAAGCTGGCAGTGGGAATCATTGCAAGTGTGGCAGTGCTTACCTTCTCGACGCTCCCAGCTTGGTCTGCTCCCCTAAATCCTGAAATCAAGGTGGGGATTAAGCAGCGGTTTGGTCAGCAGCCGAAGGATCAGCTTGTGATTCAGGCTCAACCCGGCGATCGCCTCTCTATTCAATTTTGGACCAACGAGAAACCCGTCACCGTCGTTGCCACCAAGCTCCAAATTGACGTTTCCCAGGAGCCTTTAGCCAGCCCCCGTGAGAGTGAGCGGCTGGTGATTAGCACCCATCGCAGCTTTGAAAGTGCCGAAACCAGTGCCAAAAATTGGCAAGCAAAAGGGATTGCTGTCGAAATTGCTCAGCCCGATAACTGGCAAGTGTGGGCAAAACGCGATCGCTATGACTCCACCGTCAGCCGTCTGTTGCTCCAACAAGACCTTAAAACCAAAGGTCTCACCACCAGCTACCTGGATCGAAAGACCATTACGGCCCGTCCTACCCTAAGCTGGGAAATCAACGGGTTTCGCTATAACCGCAACGAGGTTGATATCACGTCAGGCCAAGGCGTCATTCAGGTGGGCAACCAGCGCTTTGGGGGTCGCCTTCGGTTTCAGCCCAATAGCTATGGGTCATATACCCTCGTCAATCAAGTTCCTGTTGAAACCTATCTACGGGGTGTCGTCCCCTACGAAATTGGCACCAAAGCGCCTGAAACGGCTGTCCAAGCCCAAGCTATTTTGGCTAGAACCTATGCCCTGCGGAACCTACGCCGTTTTAAGATCGACGGATACGAGATGTGTGCAACCACGCAGTGCCAAGTCTATGAAGGACTAAACGGCTCCACGGCAATGGCAGACCAGGCCATTAACGTCACCACAGGACAGGTGTTAACCTACGGCAACCAACTGATTGATGCGCTGTATTCTTCCACAACTGGAGGTGTGACCGCAGCCTTTGAAGACGTATGGGAAGGCACCCCACGGCCCTATCTTCAGCCAAAAATTGACGCGTTTCCCAACCGAGTTTGGGATCTTAATACCCATAATCTTGCAGATGAAAAAGCTTTTCGGGCTTTTATTGAGATTAAACAGGGCTTTAACGAAGATGGTTGGGGTTATCTGCGCTGGAAAAACACAGCATCTCTCCAAAAACTAAACCAAAACCTCAAGGATTTTCTCAAAAAACAGCAGCATCCCCTCACCGGATTTACGACAATCCAAAACCTTCAGGTGATTGGACGCGCAAAGTCTGGGCGAGTACAGCGACTGCGCGTAACAACGGATCTAGGTCCCATTGACCTCACCAAAGACGAAATCCTCAGAGCCTTTGAAGCCCCCAATAGCCTACTCTTTTACGTAGAGCCAATTGCAGGCAAAGATCCTAAAACCCTGGGTGGATTTACCTTTGTGGGCGGTGGTTTAGGTCATGCGGTGGGTTTAAGCCAGGCGGGTTCCTATGCCCTGAGTCAGCAAGGGTTGTCTGCGTCTAAAATTTTGAGCTTTTATTATCCCAACACGACGTTACAACCCCTTTCCTCCAGCATTACGGCTTGGCAAGAGAGTGATGTTCCTGCGGCAGTTGCTCAAAAACCTCAGTCTGAAGAAGATTCAGGCTTTCAAATCTTTGGCTGGAAGTTTCCTGAATTAGGGTTAAAACCAATTTTTGAATGGTTTCAATCTCTATCGGCGTGATTCTCTGGATCGGTGGTGCTCTAGACCTGTGGATCAGCGTTCTGAGTCTGTGGACAGGTTATCACTGTGGAGAAATCTCGTCCACAGATTCAGAATATGACCTCTGGATCTATGGCTGAAATCAGTCCCGCCATAGCCATCTAAATATATCCGCCACCCTTAACGATAAGTGAATGCCATCCAGAACGGGCAATACAGATTCACCCGTCAATACCTGTACCCGCTGCCCTGGCAACACCGTTAAAATGCTTTTATCTAAGGGGTTCAGTAACCAACCTAACTCGGTGCCATGCTGAATACAGTCCAACAGTTTGCCTAATACCTTCGTGAGACTTTTGTCAGGAGACAGAATTTCAATTACCCAGTCAGGATAAATTTGAAACCGATTTTCCGCTACCCCTAACTCCTTACTCGGAATCCGTTCCCAGCGAAATACAGCCGCATCCGGCACAATTGCGTTGCCATTTAATACACACCGCAACTCAGGAAACGCGAAAGCAATTTTCTGAGGTTCAGCAGTTTGATTGATAACTGCGCAGAGCCTTGCCTGTAAAACGCCCTGTTCCCCTTGGAGCTTGGGCTTTTGAACGATCTCTCCATTGATAAATTCCAAAGCAGGATTAGTCTGTGGAAACTCTAAAAATGTCTCTAAGGTTAGGGGTAAGGTCGTAAGCATTTTTTATCTTCCCAGTTATTATTTAAGATCAGCAATGTCTGTCGCCATCTAATTGAGAGCCTAAAAATTTAATGATTAAAAACAAGTTTTAAAGCTGATCTAATTTTAACAAGCATTTCTGATTGCCTGAAACACTTCGTCATAAACTTCACACCATTTAGGTTTCAGATCCATTTTTTTTCATTCAGGAGTGCGGTAAAATCTCAGAGATTTCGGATCGGCCTTGGGGCTGAATCCAAGGTTGAATGTGCTTTTGAGGCCGCACCGCTTGCGCTAAGCGATTTTTTGAAACAATCATGGTCGGTTATCTCACATCCCTTGCCATTTTTATTGCCACCTACGCCCTATTTGGCCTAGGGCTTAACCTTCAGTGGGGCTTCACCGGACTGATTAACTTCGGTCATGTGGCCTTCCTCACCCTTGGGGCCTACGTCACCGTTCTACTCTCCTTACAGGGTGTCCCTATTATTCTTGCAACCCTTGCTGGGGGTCTATGTGCGGCATTATTGGGGCTATTGATCGGTCTGTCTACCCTGCGTCTGCGAGAAGACTACTTGGCAATTGTGACCATTGGCGTTGCGGAAGTGGTGCGCCTGATTGCCCTCAATGAAGAATGGCTGACCAAGGGCACCCGTGGGGTCTATAGCTATCCACTGCCCCTGGATAAGCTAGAGCCAAATGTAATCGTCAAGCTGGGAATGATTGGGGTGCTCACAGGGATTGTGGGTTTAGGACTCTGGTTGCTGTGGCAGTGGATCAGCACATTGCCAAAAGGGGATAAAGTTCCTTCTCGAAACCGCACAATGCTACTGTTTCTGGGCTATGGGTTAGGACTGGTGCTATTGGCTGTCACCCTCTGGCTTGGATTTAGCGTCGATATGGGCTTTTTGTTTGCTGCCGTTGTGCCGCTGGTGCTAAGCGTGGGCATTCCCTACTTTCAATTTAAGCAGCCCCTCTCGCAGCTCAAACAGCAGCCTTGGGGAACTCACGGGGCGATCGCCATTGCCACGTTCTCCTTTAGTGTTGGGATCATGGCTTACTGGGCAGACGTGGTGGGGTTATGGGACTACAACTATAAGGCAGGTCTGTTGTGGCTGCTGGTCGTATGCGTCGCGCTGGTGTTCTGGCGACTGGAGGCATTGGTTCATTCTCCTTGGGGTCGCGTACTGAAGGCCATCCGAGAAGATGAAGACGTTGCCAAGGCGCTGGGCAAAAATGTGTTTCGCTATAAGTTGCAGTCTTTAATGATTGGCGGGGCGATCGCAGGGTTGGCAGGTTCCTTCTACGCATGGCAGCTCACCTTCATTAACCCCGATGGATTTATTTCCCTCCTGACCTTCCAAGCCTGGATTATTGTGGTGTTGGGCGGATCGGGCAATAACGTAGGCACGCTGCTAGGCGCTTTGATATTTTGGGCCTACGACGCTGCCACTCGATTTTTGCTACCCGCTATCCTGCACCTAGATGATGCGCGGCTAGGTGCCTTCCGGGTCATGGTGATTGGGCTATTGATGATTGTGTTGATGATGTGGCGACCGCAAGGTATTTTAGGCAAAAAAGATGAGCTTTCCCTTGGACGATAAACCCATGACTGCAACACCCCTTCCACCCCTGCTGTCTGCCAATGGCCTTTGTAAATCCTTTGGCGGTATTAAAGCTGTTCAGAATGTCAACCTTGAGGTCGAGCAAGGCAAGATTGTGGGGCTGATTGGCCCTAATGGTGCGGGTAAAACCACCCTCTTCAATCTGCTCTGTAACTTTATTTCCCCCGATCAAGGCTCAGTCCATTTTGATGGAGCGCCCATTCACCAATTGGCCTGTCACAGCATTGCGCTTCAGGGCATGGTGCGGACGTTTCAGGTGGCCCGTGTCTTGTCTAAGCTCTCGGTGTTAGACAACTTGCTGCTGGCGGCTCCCCACCAAACGGGGGAAAAACTCAGCAATACCTGGGTCTTCTCCCATCGGCCCAGCATTGTGAACGAAGAAAAACGCCTCAGAACCCGCGCTGCTGAAATTTTGGAGTCTGTGGGCCTAAGCCATATGATCCATGCCTATGCTGGATCACTCTCCGGCGGGCAGCGCAAGCTTTTGGAGATGGGCCGCGCCCTCATGACCAACCCTAAGCTCATTTTGCTGGATGAACCTGCGGCGGGGGTGAATCCCACGCTCATTAAGCAAATCTGTGAGCACGTCAAAATTTGGAATCAGCAGGGCATTACGTTTTTGGTGATTGAGCACAATATGGAGGTGATTATGTCCCTGTGCGATCGCGTGTGGGTGTTAGCAGAAGGGCAGAATCTGATGAGCGGTACCCCTGCTGAAGTTCAAAGCAACGCTAAGGTGCTTGAAGCTTACCTAGGCCAATAAATTCGAAGCGCCTAACCTCTGAGTGCCCGTCTAAAATTTTGGCGATAGGAGCCGTTGAGTAGCATCACGGGCCAGAACAACGTGAGCAGAGGACGAGATTGGCTGTATTGGGTTTGTCCAAACCCAGTCCAAAATTTCCAGGCACCCCCAATGTAAACAACCAATAAAACAAAGCTGATTAAGCCAAACATAACTTTACTCCTAGCGATCTGAGCCACCTTCATTTTAATCAAAGGCGCTTCAATCATGCATGAGATCCCTAATGCATAAGGCTTCGCTGCCAAGTCCACTTTCAGCATTAATACATGGTTGTGATGCAAATGTTACAACTTGAAACGCTGGAGCAGGCTACAAAGCAACATAATAGAGTCTACTTGTAGCGATATTTAATGTTTGTGACGCCCCTTGTTGTAGCCACTCAAAATCTCGGCAAGCTGAAAGAGTTTCAGCATCATCTCAGCGACTTGCCCTGGGATCTCCAGTTGATGCCCAGCGATCTGGATGTGGAAGAAACGGGAGTAACCTTTATGGAAAATGCCTGTCTTAAGGCATCTCAGGTTGCAAAACAGATGGGCCAGTGGACGATCGCCGATGACTCCGGCCTGGAGGTGGCGGCCCTGAACGGCGGCCCTGGAGTGTATTCGGCGCGGTACGGTCAAGACGACGCAGATCGGATTGCACGGCTGCTGCGAGAGCTTGGCGACACAATCCAACGGTCAGCCCAGTTTGTCTGTGCGATCACTCTGGCCCGTCCCGATGGCACGATTGTGGGGCAAGCAGAGGGCGTTTGTCCTGGGGATATTTTGTACGAAATGCAGGGACGCGGAGGGTTTGGCTATGACCCTGTGTTTTATGTGCCCAGTATGGGGCTAACCTATGCGGAGATGTCTAAAGACCAGAAACGGGAAATTAGCCATCGCGGGAGGGCGATCGCACAGATCATCCCCCAGCTTCAGAAATTGGCGGTTATTGCGCCAGCCGAATAAGACCAGTTTTGGCTATCCTTATGCAGAGGGTTAAGATTCAGAATGGTAAGAACCTGAACCGCCACCGTCAATCGACGCACTTCAAGCAGCCGTTCATCCATAGCAGTTCACCCCCGACTTGTGCCGATGTTAACCCCTCACCCAATATTCTTTCATCGCCATGACAGCAAAGGAGTTACCCCACTTGACTAGTCAGACCTTAACCCAACCCCAAGTCCTGGAACTAGATCTCCAAAAACTCAATGAAACCTTGGAGCCGCTCAGTGCCCTTGAGATCATTGAGTGGACGGCCAACACCTTTGGCGAAGGACTGGTGATGAGTACCAGCTTTGGCATTCAAGCAGCGGTAATGCTTCACCTTGTGACCCGTGTGGTGCCCAATATTCCGGTCATTTGGGTGGATACGGGCTATCTGCCCCCCGCGACCTATCGCTTTGCGGAGCAGCTCATTACAGATCTCAATCTCAATATTCAGGTGTATCAATCTCTCGTCAGCCCAGCGCGGATGGAAGCCATTCAGGGTCGGCTTTGGCAACAGAATGATGTGGAAGCCTTCAATCGCTATGACCAAATGCGAAAGGTAGAGCCGATGCAGCGAGCGCTAAAAGAGCTAGGGGCGAAGGCTTGGTTTGCAGGACTTCGCGCTGAGCAAACCGATCACCGTAAGACGCTTTCGGTGATCGATTTGCAAGGGTTTACCTATAAGCTGCTGCCCATTCTGAATTGGACGACAGAGGATGTGCATGGCTACCTTGAGGAGCACGATTTGCCGTACCATCCTCTCAAAGAGAAGGGCTATGCGACGGTAGGAGATTGGCATTCTAGCCGCCCTATGACGGAGCAGGATGAGCATGAGCGCCAAACTCGATTCTCAGGCATTAAGCAAGAATGCGGTCTGCACCTGCCCGAGACGATTAGCGAAGAGAAAAGCTTGGATTCTAGTTCGCTGTAATTTTTACGGGATTGGACTAGCCCCGTTGGCGATCGCGCATCAGATCCTGTAATGCCTTGTCCGCACACCATGCCCGTGAGCGGCTGGGATGATTGAGCAGCACATTTACGATCAAGCGCTCCGCCGTTTGTTTTCCCACCATGCGCTCTAGCTTCACCTCGCTGGGTGAGTCATTTTGCCATTGCTCTCGCCTGCTCCCGCGTTTTTGGGCGCTGTAGTCGATCACTTTTCCCAAATTGCCTCGCTTGCTTTGGCTTTTTTGCCATAAAAACAAGCCCACAAGCAAAATTACTACCCCGCCTACAATTACCCAAGTCACAGTACGACACCCAAACGCTGCCTTCACAGCATAGCCTTGCCCTTAAAGCAATGAAACCGTGATTTGTATGAAATCACGGTTTTTGAAATCCAAAACCATTCAGATTTATCGGCGGACTAAATGACGACGATCGCCAATTCCTGGATTCCAGATGGCGGCGATCGTAGGCGCAGAGAGCTTGGCAACTTCTTCAGCCAAATTATTTGCATTGATCCTGTAGCCTTGCTGCTGGGCAAGACCCATAAATTTTTGAGGATCTTGAAGCGCCTGTAGCCGAAGCTGACGATCCTGTTCAGCGTTGATATCTTTGTGGAGCCGTGCAGCATTGACTTGGGTAGCCATAAACTCATCTCCTTAAAAATGCGGATGCCACAAACTGAAGCCTGTTAATTAAAGGATTTCAGACACCCAGTTAATTTTGGGCCTCAATGGCAATTACTTTGATCTTGCCAGACTTTTATGAGAACGGGGATTACGTTTCGTAACCTAAAACCTAAGTCAACGCTTTATGGGTGAAAGGACGGGCATCTTTGCCAGAATAAGTTTCCACAATATGTCCATCGCCCTGAAGCTGATACTTATAGGTCACAAGCCCTTCCAGTCCCACAGGGCCACGGGGCGGCATCTGCTGCGTGCTAATGCCCACCTCCGCCCCCAAGCCATAGCGAAATCCATCGGCAAAGCGCGTGGAGCAATTCTGAAAGACCCCAGCCGCGTCCACGTCATTCATGAACCGTTGCGCCACCTGGGCATCTTCGGTCACGATCGCCTCCGTGTGCCCCGAGCCGTAGGTGTTGATATGAGCGATCGCCTCTTCCAGATCCGCCACCACCCGAATCGACAGCACTAGGTCGCTATACTCTGTCGCCCAATCTTCTTCCGTTGCTGGGTCAACCGCTGCGATCGCCTGGGTTGCCGCATCTCCCCGTAGCACAACACCCTTAGCGATCAGCGCCTGCACGACTTCAAGCAAAACTGTGGGGGCAACATCTTGATGCACTAACAGCGTTTCAATGGCATTACAGGCCGCTGGATACTGGGTTTTGGAGTCTACCACAATGGGAATCGCTTTGGCTAAATCTGCGGCGCGGTCAATGTAGAGGTGACAAATCCCTTCGGCATGGCCCAACACCGGAATCCGAGTATTGTCTTGAACAAACTGAACAAAACTATTTGAGCCTCGGGGAATAATCAAATCCACATGGCGATCAAGCTTCAGCAACTCCATCGTTTCCTCTCGGCTGGTCAGCAGCGCAACTACAGCCGGATCGATAGGGGTTTGGGCCAATCCTGCCTGGATCGCCTTCACCAATGCCTGACAGGTATTGAGTGCTTCCTGTCCACCTTTGAGCAAAACCCCATTCCCAGACTTAATGGCCAGAGCAGAAATCTGCATCACCGCATCGGGACGGGCTTCAAAAATAATGCCCAATACGCCCAAGGGACAAGAAACCCGCTTCAGGATTAGCCCCTGATCCAGTTCGCGATGGATCTGCACTTCTCCAACGGGATCGGTCAGGGTTGCCACGCTGCGGACTCCGGCGATCGCCGATCCCAGCTTCCCGCCATCCAACTTCAGCCGTGCATAGAGCGCACTGGCAAGACCATTGGTTTGGGCTAGCTCGCAATCCTTCGCGTTGGCTGCAATAATTTCGGGGCTGGCGGCTTCTAAGGACTGGGCGATCGCCTCCAGCGCCTGATTTTTGACCTTTGCCGTCTGAGTCGCTAACCCTTGGGCGGCAAAACGGGTTTGTTGGGCTTGCTCAATTAAAGACATTTTGACCGTTAAGACTCTTCTCGTTCATACTCAGCAACCTTCTGACGTTCCGGCAGCTTCAGGGGAGGAGCCTTATATTCCTCCTCAGGCTGATCATCCCAAGCATCCTTTTCTAAATCATCCTCCCAGCGCTTCACCTCACGGGGCGGCTCAGAAGGCGGGGTGGCATAGGTTCGCTTAGGTTCTTCCGCTTTGCGTCCCACTGGAACCGTTTCCCATTCTTCCTCTTCTTCCCACCGATCACGGGCAGGGGCTGCGGCGACCGGAGGCACATAGGGGGCAACCCGTTGCCCAGAGGGAAGCTGATTGCTGGTGGGGGTACGGGTGGGGATGTAGTCTTCTTCGTCATTTTCCCAAGGCGCACCGCCAAGACCCAGGCGCTCCAGCACACCTACGGTAATTTGCTGAAGTTTATCTTCAGTGCCTTCAAACACAATGACCCGATCTGGGCCTGTGCTGACAATTTGCTCTACGGGTAGCTCATAGGTGCTAATGAGCTGAGACGGAATCAACGGCAAGCCCAAGGAGGCAATCACCAGGGCGGTAATTTCGCCACTGACCGTATCAAACTTAAAGCCGCGCACCTTACCCAACACCTCACCCGCCTCGGTGATAACCTCATGGCTAATGAGGGTGCTGTAGTTAAGCGGATTCACCTCATCGTCTAGGGTCGTTTCATCATCGACAAGCACCACATCCCCAATCTGGCGCACATTTTCCAGGAAAAGGTAGCGCTGCTCTCCTGTGATGAGGGTGCTGCGCAGCCCTAGGGCGACGACCTCACGCTGGTCAATATCAACCCACAACTGATTGATGACGCCGAGCTTTTTACCCGTATTGCGGGTAATCACTTGGGTGCCGATTAAGTCGGCGCGTTGCTGAACCTGTTCAGGTATGGCCATTTCTGAATCCTGAGTCGAACTCCGGTGAGAGGGTTTGTGGTACAGACTGGCTGAAGATAGCTTGCGTTTGAACAGACGACTTCAGTCGTTAATACTCTCTTGTGTATCCTGTTCACTCTACTTTAGCAAGTTCGGCTTTCTACCATTGGGCTACGGTCGAAACTGTCGCTGAGGGTGAATATTTATTCCCCATGCTCTACAGAGACACACTTTTAACACATTCATTAAGGATACTAGATGTGTTTCTGAATAGAACAGTGTGTGCAATCTGATCGACCCGATGGGTACCCTTGACTCGATGCAGGAACGTTTTATCAGCAAAAGGGGGCTAAGGCAATGCTAAGCGGCAGTGGTCATCAGATTGAACCATCGGTTTCTAGGGAAAATTGGTTCCAAAAACTGTGGGCATCCCTGATGAAAGATACGGTTTTGGCAGACACTGCAAACCACGCGCCTCAGCGGGCACTGCACGCCACCACCCAGAAGCTGGTTCAGGTTCACCATCAGGTGAATCGGCTCCAGGCACAGCACAATCTGGAGATGACTCGTTTAGCCCAGGCTTATCACGAACTCTCGCGGAGTGAACGGGCTGCGCTGCCGCAAAATCTACAGCAGCAGCTCAATCGCATTGAGTCAGAGTACTTCTAAAATTCTGATCAAACAAAATGTTGCCCATTTCTAAAAGTACCTATTTTTGAGTAGGGCTTTTAGGGATGGGCACGGCTAGGGAATGCTGCATGGTAGGGTGATGAATGTTGTTGAGCATGCATCGGATACAGCTTTGAGCGCACCTTCAGCGGAATTCGGCCCGATTCAAGAGCGCGGCCACTTATTGACGGAACAGGTCAATCTTGAAAGCCAAAATCTTGACCAGATGTCGCCCCTCGAAATTGTTGATTTATTTAACCGAGAAGATGAGAAGGTTTTGGCGGCGATCGCCACGGCCCGTGAATCCCTCGCCCTTGCCTTAGAAAAGACGGCAGCAGCGCTACGCGAGGGTGGACGATTGTTCTACATTGGGGCAGGCACTAGCGGTCGCCTTGGGGTGCTAGATGCGGCTGAGTGTCCGCCCACGTTTTGTACGCCACCGGAGTTGGTGCAGGGTATTTTGGCAGGGGGTGCGCCTGCGCTATTGCGAAGCTCTGAAGCCTTGGAAGACAGGGCTGAGGATGGGGCCGCAGCGATTACGGAACACAACATCACCTCAAAGGATGTTCTGGTTGGCATTACCGCAGGGGGCACTACACCCTATGTTCAGGGTGCATTACGAGCTGCCCGCGCTCAGGGAACCACCACTATTTTTATGGCCTGTGTGCCTGCGGAGCAGGTTCCCATTGAGGTGGATGTGGATGTTCGCTTACTCGTAGGGCCGGAGTTGTTGGCAGGGTCTACCCGCCTCAAAGCTGGCACGGTGACAAAGCTGGCGCTGAATATTCTTTCTACGGGCACGATGGTGTTGCTGGGCAAGGTCTACGGCAACCGCATGGTAGATGTGTCGGTCACAAACCAAAAGCTCTATGGCAGAGCGGTGCGAATGATTCAGGATTTGACAGACCTAGGCCGAGAAGAAGCGGTGGCGCTGCTGGAGAAGAGCGATCGCCGTGTGAAGCTAGCGCTCCTCATGCACTGGACTGGACTGGATGCGGCAGCGGGTGAGCAACAGTTGGTGAAATGTCAGGGCAACCTGCGTCAGGCGATTCAGGTAAGTTTGTAGCGTTAAAATAAGACTGAGAACTATATGAATCTCCTTAAGGTTAATCTATGGATGCTTTAGCCGACAAACTCAGTTCTAAATTGCAGCAATGGCAACCTGAGATTGCTGAACAGGTAAGACAATCTGTGTCCGAAATTATTGAAATGGCAGATTTGGATACACTTGACATTCTGCGTTCCAGAGTCGTTGAGCAAGAAGTATTGGATTTACTAGATGAACCCGAAATACGGTGAGGTTTGGCTGGCTGATTTGGGTTTAGTGGCAAAAACACGTCCTGTTGTCGTTGTCTCACGCAATGATCCAAACCCTCCAAGGGCCTTGGTTATTTATGTCCCTTTGACGACCCAGTACCGAGGCAGTGCCTATGAGGTGGCATTACCAAAACTTCATTTTCTAAGGCAAGACTCGTTCACTAACGTACAAGGATTGGCTTCCATTCCAACCATCAGACTTGAGCGAAAGCTGGGTCTGTTGCCAGATGATGTCTTCTTCCAGATCAAGCAAGCTTTGTGTTTTGCCCTGGATTTAGATAATGGCCTGTAAGATATCTCCATGACACAAACATCACCAATCCAAAGTCTGTCAGATGTCCGTCAGTATGTGTTGGAGCAATGTCATCTTAACTTTGGAGTTAAAGAGATGGACAATCTTGAAATGATGGCTGAAGTTCCCACCACTAAAGATTCAAAGCATTTTGAGGCAGCGATTGAAAAAATTTTTACCCAGCTTGCAGTTGCTGATATTCAGATTGCCAGTGACCAAACCGAAATTGATCGGCTCAAGACTGAAACACGAAGTATCTTAGCTGAACTGCAAGCAGCACTTTCAGTCAACTGATGCAGCAGAAACTTTATCAGTCAATGTGTTAAACAGCTTTTTTTACTCAAAACTCAGACTAAACCAATTTTCTTTTTTGACAGAAAATAGCTAGAATTACCATTTTTATTCGATTTGACGTATTTATAGAATGAAGAGGGCAACCTAAGGATGTGAAAAATCAGGTTGCCCTATGACCCTTCAGCTACAGCCTCCGGTTCAAAGCATTCTGGAATTGTTAATTCAAGAGCCGACACTGCGATCATTGGACATCACTGCCGCTCAAAGTTCGCTCCGCAAGGTTATCTCCCCTACTTTTGAGATTGTGTTTGCAGGGGTTTTCAGTGCAGGCAAGTCCATGCTCATTAATGCCATGCTGGAACGGAAGCTGCTTTACAGTGCTGAAGGCCATGCAACAGGCACTGAGTGTCAAATCGCCTACGCAGAGCTTGACAAAGAGAGAGCGGTACTCACTTTTTTAAGTCGGGCTGAGATTTCAGAGTATGCATTAGTTCTGGCACAGGGCTTAGAGTTATCGTTTGGGGAAAACCTTGAAGCTGATGATGTAGTTAATGCACTCAAACAGCAGTGTGAAAGCATTATCCAAGTTGAAGGCGGAAAAGATAAATCTGATCGAGCAAAGCAGGCCGATGCTCTAAGACTTTTAATCGAAGGCTATCAAAATAACCGTGATCGCATTCAGCCCAAAAGTAACGCAATTTATCCAATGGAGCAGCTAAACCTTGGGACACTCCAAGAAGCTGCCAGCTATGCCTGTCGCGGCAGTAATAGTTCAGTTTTAAGAAAGATTGAATATTACTGTCATCACGATTTGCTCAAAGATGGCAACGTTTTGATTGATACCCCTGGCATTGATGCTCCTGTGCAACGAGACGCAGATCGCACTTTTGATAAAATCCAAGACCCAGACACCTCAGCCGTCATTTGCGTGCTCAAAGCAGCTCAGGAAGGAGATTTGCATAGTGAAGAAACTAAACTGCTGGAAACTATGCGGCCTAATCTTGGGATTCGAGATCGGGTCTTTTATGCGTTTAACCGGATTGATGCAACCTGGTATAACCATCAGTTACAACAGCGATTAAAGAGCTTGCTGCGGGATCAATTCCAAGATACAACGCGAATTTATAAGACCAGTGGGTTGCTAGGGTTTTATGGCAGTCAACTTAATCAGACCAGTCGAGCTGATCGTTTTGGGCTAGACTCCATTTTTGCTGATGAAATTCGAGACGAACAGGGGAATAAAATTCTAGACGAACAGGGGAAAGAAATAGCACCACTTTTTGGACAAGAATTTTATAGATACTGCATAACATCTGGGAAGCTTGTGGGTAGTGCGCTACGTCCAGAGGG
This sequence comes from Acaryochloridaceae cyanobacterium OTE_25_metabat_464, assembly GCA_031362245.1. Taxonomy (GTDB): domain Bacteria; phylum Cyanobacteriota; class Cyanobacteriia; order Thermosynechococcales; family Thermosynechococcaceae; genus JAAURS01. Next base: position 15,731 of record JANLSD010000312.1, read on the forward strand.
GCGTGGCTATGAAGAACCGAATGACAATTACGTCCGCATTTTGTCAGAGTGGGGAACCCCGCTGATTGATCATTTGATGAAAGACAGCGGCATCGAAGAATTCCGGTCTGCTATTACCCGCTATCTTACAGAAGAAAAGCGCCCTCAGCTTTTTGCTGCCCTTGCCGATGACCTTCAGCCGCTGTGCGTTGCCCTTCGCAAAACCTACATTGAGGCTTGGCAATACTGCAACAGCCAGCCCCGCGATGTGGATGCCATGAAAGAGCAGAAGCTCCAACAGCTTAGCCAAGACCTGATTCGGGTGGGGGATGAATTTGCCCATCACCTCAAGCAAGAGCTAAATCTGGTGGTTGCCAGCAATCTTAATCAGACATTTGAGGCCGATTTTCGGAAGCTTCAGAAGTTGATGGTAGACCAGCTTGATGAGTTGATTAAGGGGTTCTCGGTTGCGGCGGTGCATCAGCAGGCTCAAGCTAGCCATCGCCGGAATTCGGTGGTGCCGCTATTGGGCATTTTGGCGGAAGCGTTTTATTACTTAGCCAATGGTCTGGAAGTGGTTTTAGAGAAAGCCGCGCAAGAAATTGTCTCTAACTTTTTCCGGTATTTACTGGCACAGATTAAAACCCAAGATTACTATGGCGATCTCTACCGCATGTTAGGGGATGACAGCGGCATAGAGGAGCAGTTATGCTGGTTGACTGACAAAAGTTACGTTCAAAGGGGCGAGATACCAGGAATAGGTAGGAATTGACAAGGTTCAAGGAGAGCCAGCATTCTGGAATCAAATACCACTCATCAACCAGAATGCTAAAAAAAGACTCTCCCCTCTA
>JANLSD010000402.1:0-6401 GCA_031362245.1 Acaryochloridaceae cyanobacterium OTE_25_metabat_464
CAACAAGCGAAAATTCTAAAAACACCTTCGGCACACCCTGTACTTAATAAACGGACTCAATGAATATAGATGCACATAGTGCAATTATGTTTATGCTATAAGTCAAAGCAGACTGTTTGTATTAATGATCTTTCAAGATCACTAATATACCGAACTTAACGACTCTCTAACCTTTTTTCAGCGCTTTGAAACCCCATAGAGCATACGCAATTGACGTTTTTTACTATATTGACTAAGATTGGTCGTTACTAACAAATATAAAAAAATGCTTGAACAAAACTCCAATAGCCTATCCAAACGTGGATATTAATAAGCCTTACTTTGCGCTTTGTTGTGACGGTAGGGGGAACATCAAAAATCGACGTCGTTTGAGTGCAAGATTTGATGAGAATTGCAGTAATTGGTGCGAAGGGCTTACCTCCAAGACAAGGGGGCATTGAACACTACTGTGCGGAAGTCTTTCCAAAAGTTGTAGAGAAAGGTCATTCTGTTGATCTCTTCGCTCAGTCTGCCTATACAGGCTTTTCCTGGATGAGTCGCTATGATTTTCAAGGGGTTAATATCGTGACGCTACCCAGCTTAGGGATTAGTGGTATTGATACCTTGTTGACGTCTGCGATGGCATCGATACTCTCCGTCACGTCAAACTATGACGTTGTTCATTTTCATGGGTTAGGCCCAAGTTTATTCAGTATTCTGCCGCGTCTCTTTTCAAAATCAAAGGTTGTCGTTACCTGTCACGGACTCGACTGGCAGCGAGAAAAGTGGGGCAAGCTTACGAGTCGTTTAATTCGACTGGGAGAAAAGACAGCCGTTCGGTTTGCCCACGAGATTAACGTCGTCTCATCAGATTTGCAAAGTTATTTTGCCAAAACCCATAACCGATCTACGATATTCATTCCCAACGCGCCTGCCCATTACCTAGAATCTGATCCAACCTTTCCCTTTGTCAGATCCATGGGCATAGCCCCTGGTAAATACATTGTCTTTGTAGGCCGTCTTGTCCCTGAGAAATGCCCAGATCTTTTAATTCAGGCGTTTCAGGCGCTTCAAGCTAAAAACTGGAAATTGGTTTTAGTCGGCGGGAATGGTGGAACCGATTCTTTCTTGTCAAAACTCTATGAAATGGCGGCAGCAAATTCCAACATTATTTTTACAGGGGAGTTAAGGGGCACTCGACTTGCCGAAATCGTTCGTGGAGCAGGAATGTTTATCTTGCCCTCCAATTTAGAGGGTTCCCCCCTCGCATTATTAGAAGCCATGCGCGAGAAGATTCCGGTGATTGCCAGTGACATAGAAGCCCATCGAGAACTCATAGCGTCAGATAGAGGACTTTTGTTTAGAAAAGGAGAGTCATCTGCATTGCGGGATCGATTGGAGTGGGCCTTGTGTCACCCTTGTGAGATGACCTTAATGGCCGAAAGAGCACGCAAAGAAATTTTGTTACATCATAGCTGGCATCGCGTAGCCACAGAAACCACTCAAATTTATGAGTCTCTCTGTGACTTGCCCGTATCCCCAGCATTTCGCCCTAAGGTAGTTGAGTGCTCACAGCCCACTAGACTTAACTAGCGGGAGACTTAACTAGCAAGACACTTGCCGTTGCGATATTTGAGGATATAGTAGATGAGACATTGCCAAGACTCTTTTTTCTGCCAAATCTAGTCAAGAAAAAATGAGCACAACGAAACAGTTACAAACTCTCGCCTCTTCTAAAACCCTAATATTTTCTACGGTGCTGATTATAAAACCCTGACTGTGAGGCTTGATAGTGTAGTACAGCACTAAAGCTACAGTGATTTGCCGCACCCATAAAAGGATAACCCCATGATTCGTATCTTGCTGGTCGATGACCAAAAATCAATCCGCGAAAGCTTAAAAATGATTCTGGAGTCAGCCCCTGACCTGCAAGTAGTAGGGACGGCCAGCGATGGGCACACGGCCATTGAGCAAGTCAGCTATCTCAAGCCAGATGTGGTGCTGATTGATATGGAGATGCCAGGTTTAGACGGCGTCAGCGCAACTCAAATTATCAGCGAAAAATATGCAGACGTGAAGGTCTTAGTGCTCAGCATGCATGATGATGAGGCGCTCATTGCCAAGTCAACCCATGCTGGCGCGTTAGGATATCTCCTTAAAAATACGCCGCCTCAAGAACTACGTGCGGCGGTTCGCTTTGTGCAGCTTGGTTATCCACAATATGGCCCTGGTCTTTTAGACAAAGTTATTGCGGGCAAAGAGGATGTTCAGCCTAATGGGAATGGCTATAGAGTCCATGAGAACCGAGAGGTTACAGCAGACTATATCCCTAGTTCTAATGCTCATTCTCTCAATAGGGAGGCTGCTGTTCATCGTCTTTTAAAGACGGAGGCGGAAGAACTCCCTTCCTACTTGAATCAAGAGGCTACTTTAAATGGCCATCATAGGCCATCTAAAACAGAATTATCAGTTGCGGCCTATGAGTCTGAATCCTTTCGAGAAGAAGAGCAAAATGCTTTTAAGGGGCGATGGAAACGATATCTCATTTTGGGGGTCATCCTTAATACGCTGCTTTGGGCTTTTTCAATTACAGCTTTAAAACTTAAGCGTCCCACATACACAAGTACTTGGACCTTGGATTTACCCGCCGCTCGCTCTGACACGGTTCTGGAAGTTCCAGGGGTAGGCCGTGCGGCCCAAAGCAATGATTCTCCCTATAGTAACTTTATGGTGGCAGATCCTCGAACCAACTATAAGGATTTATTAGAGGGTCAAGAAGTTCTTTTATCCGCTGCCAATGCGGTAAAGGACGCTCCCGACGAATTTGGCCCCCCACGGGTAGAGGTGATTCCCAATACAACGCTCATGCGACTTTCGGTCACTGGCCCTAGCCCTAGCGAAGCGCGTCAAAAGGCGGTCGCCTTTCAAAATGCGTTTGAGGGCAAGCTCGGCGCACTGCGTAAGCAGGAGGTATCGCAAAAAAGCCAAAACCTAAAAGGGTCACTAGATTCAGCAGCGGAACGATTGAAGTTAGCGCAGCAACGTCTCTCCAACTATAAAGTGCAGTCAGGACTAGATTCTAGCGACCAGTTGCGCGATTTGTCCGTCAATATCGAATCTCTGCGCCGCCAAAAATCAGAGGTTCTAGGGCAGGCCAAGGACTCTGCCACACAACTTCAGGAGCTTTCTGGTAGTCTTGGTCTTTCCCCTCAGCAAGCGGCTGACTCCTTTGTGCTTCAGTCAGATGCAGTGTTTCAACAGTATCTACTGGGGTATAGCAAAACCAGCGCTGAATTGGGCAATTTACAGTCTTCCCTTTCGCCAACGCACCCGAAGGTCATTCAAACCCTGGAGGAAAATCAATCGGCACGAGAACGGCTATTGGATAGAAGTAAAAAGCTATTGGGTCGTGAGGTAAATGATGCAACCCTCAAGCAAATCAATGTGAGTAATGGGATTAGCTCTGAAACGCAGCGGAGTGGGTTATTCCAACAAATGATCACAACGAAGGGTCGAGCAGAAGGGCTAAAAGGTCAAGCCAACGCTCTCGAGCAGGAGATTCAAAAGCTTGAAGGCATGATGGGCACCCTCTCAAACAAAAAATCAGTTTTAGTGAATTTGGAAAGAGATGTCCAAATTGCGGAAGCGATTTTCACCTCGACCTTAGGAAAGCTTGATCTAACCAATCCCAATACATCCAATGCCTATCCACCCGTAACGGTTCGGAGTAAGCCAAATCTGCCGAAGTTCCCCAGTTCGCCAAAGGTTGCGCTGATCTTATTGGGTACTTTTCTGGCTTCTGTACTTTTGTCCTTGGGGTTAGCTGCACTCTGGTTACGCGATCGCCGTTGGAACCGTCTCCGTCTCCAAAAAGTACAGTCCGAACTGCCTGCCGATCCGTTACCCAGCAGCCGACAGATTCAAGCCCATACCGCCCGTCCGTCACTGTCAGCCCATGAATATGAATAATACAACGGCTGCCATTAGGCCCTGTAATCTACCGGAGACCCTGGTTTGGTATTACATTATCGGTACCTATGGGATTTACTACATCGGCGGACTTTATCTTTTTGCGCCGCTGTTGGCTATATTTCTAACGGGTTATCTGCTGAGAAAATGGTGGATTCAGACCCCGGAAACCCCTGAAGACGAGAAAATATATATATCAATCCCAGCATGGGTCTGGCTGATTTGTATAGGCATTATTGCGATCGCCGTGGTAGTGGGCGGGGTAGAAGCAGACCTGCCAGCCTCAAAAATCATTTTTACCCTTGTGAATCGCTGGTTTAAAACATTTGTTTTAATGGCACTGTTTATCCTGATAGGTCACCTTAAGATTCGTTCCCAGCTCATTTACCGTGCAGCCTGTATCTTTTGTATTCAAAGCCTTATCCTAGTTGTAATATTTACCCTGCTTTCAAATCTATTTGATACCTCCATCTACTCCTATGTTTCGCCTTTCGAGAAGTTTGGTGGCGGGAGTCTTTACTACGAAGTAAGAGTATTTGGAGCAGTCTTGGATGTTGGAGAAAAAAGGCTCCAGATGATTGCACCTTGGCCACCAGCCTTAGGGCTAGTGGGGGATATTTTTTTCTGCCTGTGCATGCAAGAAAAAGATCTAAAACTCAGGGTATTGGGAATGGCAGGTGCTAGTGCTTTAGTCATTAGCTCGGTCTCAAGAGCTGCCATTGTTTGTTTGCCCTTGATTCCATTACTAAGCTGGGTTTTGTCTAACTTTATGACACCCTGGGTTATGTTTCTATTTTCCGGTGGTCTCCTGAGTATGACCGTGTTTCTGTCTGAAATCCAGGAAAGGGTTTCCTTGCTTGCCTCAAGCATCAATGATTATCGAGCTGGCTCAACGAAAGCGAGAGACTTATTGAAGCAACTTGCACTAGATGGATGGAAAGAATCTCCAATTTGGGGACATGGAACAATGACCGCAAACGGCCCTGCTTCCGTTGGTTTCCGAGGAATTGGATCTCACCACACATGGTATGGCATTTTGTATGCCTATGGAGTCGTTGCTGCCATCCCTTTCGCAATTGCTCTTGCATGGAGTCTTTTTGACTTAATTACAAAAGTAGGAACTCAAAAAAATGCTGTGGTTGGCATCTGTATTTTATTTGTTCTTCTCATTTTTTCTACCATTGACAATATTGATACATTAGCATACCTTTATTGGCCTGGCATGCTAATGCTAGGCATTTGTTTCAATGAAGAATATAGATATTCTCACAGCAAAAAAATCTCACCATAATTTATTAATTCAAATATGCATTCTTGGTTCAGGATATATCTACTCACATTCCAGACTGTCTAAAATTTAATTATTTCTTTCAGTAAAGTTATTTTAGAATCATAACAACAGGAGATTTAATATGGAACTGCAAGTCAAAATTCTTCCAGAAGAGGGCAGGACAACCGAACGAATTTTCGAGCATTACGCACTGGAGAAAGAGCTGGCAGCTCAACTTCTAAATTCTCATAAAGATCAACGGAAGTATCTTTATACGTCTTTATACAATCAGCTTTTTCAAACGATTACGGATCATCCTCAAATTAGTCGAAAGATGGATGCTAGTGCATCAGAACTCGAAGTTCAGCGTAAAATGAACTTAGTAAAGCGCTATCTTCAAGCAGACACCGTTTTCTTAGAAGTAGGCCCAGGAGACTGTCAGTTTTCATTTCAAGTTGCCCAGCAAGTCAAAAAAGTTTTTGCAGTCGATGTTTCTCAAGAAATTACGCAGAATTCAGAAGTTCCGGCTAATTTCGAGCTGATCATCTCAGATGGATGCGACATCCCAGCAGATGAAAACTCTATTTCAGTCGCCTATAGTAATCAGCTCATGGAGCATCTTCATCCAGAAGATGCCTATGAACAACTGCAAGGACTCTTTCGTTGTCTGAAAACAGGAGGCGTTTACATCTGCATTACCCCTAATCGTCTTGCTGGACCCCACGATATTTCCAAATATTTTGACTCAGTCGCAACAGGTTTTCACCTTAGAGAATATACCAACCAAGAGTTATATGACCTATTTATAAAAGTAGGATTTTCAAAGATAACAACCTATGGAGGCGGTAAAGGTATTTACTTCAAATGTCCAAGATTTTTGACAGTCGGTTGCGAAGCGATTCTCAGTCGTGTTCCCTTCTCCCTTCGATATCGCATTGGGAATTGGTTGCCTATTAGAGCAATTTTAGGCGTTATTCTAGTAGCTCAAAAGTAAGAAAAGAATACTAAGCTCTATATTTAAAACTTTATTTGATTTAGTTATTGAATGTATATTATGCCTAAAGTCTCGATTATAATTCCCGCCTATAATGCAATGAAGTATTTGCCCGAGACAGTGGCAAGCATTTTTCAACAGACGTTTGACGACTTTGAGGTCATTATTGTAAATGATGGCAGTACAGAC
>JANLSD010000410.1:0-18570 GCA_031362245.1 Acaryochloridaceae cyanobacterium OTE_25_metabat_464
CGATCGCACCACCGGGCAAGTCTCCTATCATCTCCATAGCCTCATCCGCAGCGTCGCCCTTCAGCACCTTTCCACGCTGGATGAAGACAAAGCGTCATGAACCCAGAATCCCAGCCAACCCTACAACTGCAATCTCTCACAGAAGTAGCACTGTTAAACTGTGGCATCGCCCCAGCAGGCCAATGGGTTCAACCGCACCAATCCCCCTCAATCCGACAACCCACCTTCCAAGAAAAAGCCAACCTGCGCGCCAGCTTTTACTGGCTCAACCTCTACCGCCCCCAACCCGAATCCTCTCCTCAAAAAGACGTACAAGGCTACCTAGAAGCCGTCCAGCACCTCATCCAAATCGAAGCCTGGGATCTCGTCCAACAGATTCTATCCCTCTCCGTAAGCAACGCCTATACTCAAAGTCCCCCAGAATTGGGAAGCCGCCGACCTGGGCGGGTTCCCCGACTTGAGGAAAGTGGCGCGGATTTAGGGGGCTTAATGGACTCTCAAAGTCCCCCAGAATTGGGGGATTTAGGGGGCTTAATAGACTCAGAGACAACTTCAGTCGCCTTAAGCACATCTAGTGTATCCATAACAACAACCGAAACAGAACAGGAAATCGACACAGCTAACCCTTCCTCAAATCAAACCTTTCAGCAACAACTGGGAATCTGGGGATTCTACCGCGAGCAAATTGAACTCTACCAAACTCTTTTAGGAAAAATCAGCCCAGAAGTAGATTGTCTCTACTTAGAAGACCTAGGCCATGCCTACACCTGCATTTGTGACTATGAAACCGCAATTAGTTGTTATCAACGCTTACTCAACCTAGCCACTCAACACCATAATCAGCTCGCAGAAGCAAAAGCCCTCGGTGGATTAGGACGTTGTCATACCTTCTGGGGGCAGTATCAAGTCGCTCTCAAATACTGTCATCGACAGTTAAAGCTACTAGACTCCATCCATTCAAGTTCTCTAGAAAATACCCGCCCAAGTGCCGAAAATATCCAAGAATGTATCCAAACCGAGAGGGGACGTACCCTCGCAGCATTAGGATACCTCGCGTACTTCCGAAAGCAACCCCGCGAGGCCATCCGTTACTTCCAAGAGTCTTTAGCGATCGCCCAACGCCTCCAGGATACCCAATCCGAATGGTACGCCCTCGGCGGACTTGCGATCGCCTACTCTCAGCTCGGCAAACATTCGCAGGCGATCGCTGCCCTTGAAACACAGTCCCGACAGCCCCATCTCAATTCCTACCAGGCGAATGCTTCCCTCCTCAACCTGGCAACGGCCTATCTCTATCAGTTCAACTTTCCAGCGGTTATAGAATGTCAACAGCAACTCATTGATCGCAGTCGCAAGAGCGGAGATATTCGCTCTCAGTGTTATGCCTTGATCTACATCTCCTTCATCTACTTCGTCCAAAACAAAGATCCGCAAGCCATTGAACCCCTCCAGCAAAGTCTCGTCATTGCTCAGCAGTTTCGCTATCGACAGATAGAGTCTCAAGCCCTAGCCATCTTTGCCTGCATTTACAGTCGCCAGCAAGAACGCCAAAAAGCGATGGACTATGCCCAGCAAGCCCTTGCGATCGCTCAGTCTCAGGAAGATATTGTTCCTCGCTATGCAGCCTTTGCCCATGTTGCCTTGGGGTTTGCCCATTTCGCTCAGGGCAATATCTGCTTAGGACTCCGTGCGTTCGTAGCCAATTTTACAATCCTGCCGCCATGGAGCAGCAAAGACGGTAAACTCATGCTAGTTGTCATCCTAAAACGACTGTTCAAAACGAGCCGTCCTTAACCTGTGCCGATAGGGAGACAGCCAATACTGTCACAGTGGACGCTTTACGAGCAATACGGTGAAAGTTCTGACACGATTGAAGAGTTAGGCGATGAGCGGACGACCTTGCATTTTGAAACATAGCCGATCGCGTAAACCCCCTGTTTTTTGTACATGCGCTTTATGCGGCGACGCTACAACTGAGACAGCAATTTGTCATACTCAGCATGTGAACCGACCCAAAACCAGATCGCAGTGTCTTCATCTAACTGACTAACTGCCCGATAGTTCTTGCTAATTCGAGCGGCATAAATTGGTAATTCTGGATGAACTTTCTTGAAACGTAAACTTGGATGACTTGGACTCTCCTTGAACTGGCGATACGCCGCGCGTGTCTGCTCTTGAACTTGTTTTGGCAAAGCAGCAAATAATTTGCGAAATTGGGCTGTAGTGCGTGACTTCAAAACGTTTCTGGATCGAGTTCTTGGGTTTTGCCCGCGTGATACTCAGCCATTGCTGAGGCTGCAAGTTTAGCAAGAATATTTGGAGAACGTGAGAATGCTTCATCCCAGCGCAGATCTTCTTCAAGTTCTTCTAGAATCATTGAAGCGATTGCATCTTGCTCGCTTGCGGCTAGGGTTTTCAACTTAGTGATAGCACGTTCAAGTAACTCGGTCATGGCTACTACAATAAAAATTGTGTCCTATCCATTATCGCTTCTTTTAGCTCATTATCTAGCGGAAACAAAAGCAGCCCTAGCCCCTTAGATGGTTAAGCATTGATATTCATGGATTATCCAGAGCCTAACGCCCCATGCAGCCGACCGACCCGGGCAAATTTACCGATAAGGCTTGGGAAGCCATTGTCAAATCACAAGACGTTGCCTGCAAATACCGCAACCAGAAGCTCGAAGTCGAACATCTTGCGATCGCCCTTCTCGAAGAAGACGAAACCACCACCCTCCTTCTATAATGCATATTGGGCTAGTGTTCAAGAGATGAGGCGAGTTTGGAGGCTGTGATGACAGATCAAACACCAGTGATTCCAAATGCTGAGGACAAAAGACGAGTGCTTGAGATGTTGAGGCAAAGCAATCAGCAGCTAGAACTTACGGCTGTTGCTTTGGATAAACTGATCGTCATGGTAGAGACTAATCTGAGTCAGCAGCGCCTGGGAAAGAGAAGTAAGACAACTTCTAACAGCGCTGCCATTTAATGAATTATTTCGCCCGCCGCCAGTTTAATTTGGCGCGACTCCACGACCTCCACCTTAGAAAAATTGATCGCCCCACAACCCAAACTGATCGCCTTTTTAGAACTTGATTTGAACTTGAGTTTTCTAAAATCAGTTGATCGGAACATTAAAGGATAGGATAAATCAAGGATTGAGCCGTTGCACATTAGCAACGTTTAAAGATTTCTGAATGCGTTTAAATTTTTGTTGACGAATCTTTTCATCAAATTTAGCAAGCACTTCATCCAACTGTAACCCTACTTCTTCCATTTCCAGACGAGCACGTCGCAAGTTACCCAAAAGACGCTGATCGACGGATGGATTTGGCATTGGCTGGTCTGTCATAGTAACTCCCACTCAGTTCTAATTTCCTGAATACTTTGCTCTAGTGCTGGTAGTTTGGCTTCTGTGTTTTCTATGACTCGTGTTGTTAGCTCTAGCATATCCTCTGGAACGTGAGGCTGAACATTCGAAATCCGAATTTGTAGACTCAAAAATTGAGAAAACCGCTCAGTAGAAGCTGTCGTTGCTGTGTTGAAAAAGCAAGCTGCTACTCCTCAACCGATGAATTGGCTGCAACAGGTGACTTGGTCTACACCATAGTCAACTAGTTTCTTCTGAATCTTCTGGCGACTCTTCATTGGTGCTGTTCGAGCTTTCTGTGGCAAATGATGCCAAGTTAAGTATTTCACTTTTGATGATTCCTAAATTAAACGCATCGGCGAGGTTCTGACGGAACTCAGGTGGTGTATCTGAAACCCATTGATTCGAAACTTTTTTCCCTTGTGTTCCAAGCAAAGTCGCGTTCAATCCTGCAAAGCCTCCTAAACCTGGTTCATAATAAGTTTTCTTCAAAAAATTCGGTAAGTCCTCATCTTTTGGTTGAATCGTTGCAGGATAAGGATGGTTGGGTCGGTATATAACCGAAAATAGTGTGGTAGTTCGATTGCTTGCTACATGTTTCGCATGAACAATTATCATAGAGTTACCAGATTTGGAGTTTGCATCCTGTAAAACTAACTCCATGACTCCATTGCTGCTTAATCGCCAGTCTTCTTGAGCAGCTTTAAGGATCTCCCTTGGCGATTGTGTATCATTAAGCTGAATACCCTTTGGCCAAAAATTACTCATTCTTCTACTCACAAAAACTTACAAGAATTGGGAAATGATCTGACGCTTTCTCGGAATCCGGATGTCCTTTCTGATTCATGAGTGATTGAGTTCCTGCCTCAGTTAAAATTATTACATTATTAAAAAAATTTACAATTGAATAATTGATTACGACCTGATCTAGCATGCTCCATCCGTAAGGGCCTTGATTGCTAGTGTCGTAAACAGTCCCAGCGGGGCCATAAGTATTATCGCCGAAAAGACTCCACATCGGATTGTAGTAAAAATCATAATCCGTATCAATATGCCGACGAGAACCACGTTCTACACACGATTTTGTCATCATTGCATTTAGTCCTGCTGCTAGATTCATACCTCTGTCATAGGGGTTCATGTTGAAATCACCGAGAAGTATCAATTTATTTGTGCGTTGCTGTTCTTTGACAAATCTCATCTCATCAGCAAGAGATTGGGCGAACGATTGTCGAGTTTCGGGATCATAATTTCGAATATCAACACCGTGAACCAGCGCCAGTAGAGCTTTGTTATGTCCAATTTGGAATTTACGTACGCTAGTACGCGAGCCGGAGTGAACCTCAGACATATCAAGTTTATGAGTTCGGCAAAAACAGTGAAATCTTTTTTCAGAGGATGCACTTGGACAATAGAAATCTGTTGAAACAGTTTTCTGAAGAGCTTTAAGCGTTTCAATACTTGAGACGCTGTTTTCATTGAGTACAATAACATCGGCATTCGTAGATGTTGCAATCGCACAAACAAAACTGGTCAAATCTTTCTTGTTTACGTTCCAGAAAATAATTTGGGACAAATTTAGAATCCTGTCACTTGCCTATTTTACTCATAATATTCTAAGAATGATAGATATTGGACATATTGTTAATAACGAAATCAGCCAATAAACTTAAAATACTTCGTGATCTCTACTAATGTTGGGTGTTGAGTCGATCTCGTTCTTTTTGGAGATAAATGCTTTAGTGAACACCAAAAGCATCCAAAACGGATTGTTCTATCGACATTCAAGCAGTCGCCTTACTAGAGCCAAAGCCTCTTCTCCAGAAATCGGTGTTACCGTGCCATTTCGCACTTCATCTCTGCGTCTTTTTGCTTCAATGACCCAAGTTGCCTGAAGGGTTGAGTCAGGGTCAAACTCCAAACTCTCCACAAGTTTGTCTGCTAGGAGCGCCCTTGATACGCTGGGTAGAGACAAAATTTCTGTTGTCAGTTGCTCAATTGATCGCATAGCCCCTCACATGCACTCTGAACTCTCCTCATATTTTAGCTTAGACCCAAGTTGCCCCCGCCCCTTAGTGAGTCTTGGCGATTGTCTTTAACCACACCCCGAGCTGATTGCTTTGTCTGCCGATTTGACGCAGTATGCTAGAAATAGCATAATTGGCATTATGACTCCTTCCTTAAAAGCCATTGAGTGGATCGGCAGTTCTCTGTCCGATCTGCGGAAATTTCCTGAAGAGGTTCAGAAGTCAATGGGTTTTGCCTTGTACCTTGCTCAGTTAGGTCAAAAACACCAAGACGCTAAACCCCTCAAAGAATTTAAAGGATCTGGCGTTCTTGAAGTCGTTGATGATTTTGATGGAGACACCTACCAAGCTGTCTACACGGTGAGATTTGAAGGCATGGTCTACGTCCTTCATGCGTTTCAGAAGAAGTCAAAACAGGGGATAGCGACTCCAAAGCAAGATATAGATTTGATTGAAGCTCGGCTTAAACGAGCCAGAGAACAGTACCAATCACAGTTTAAGCAAGAAAACTAGGAGCAATAAAATGGCTGAGGAAATGCAAGTGCATCCCAGTAGTGGCAACGTCTTTGCAGATTTAGGGCTACCCAACCCAGAAGAGCTATTGCTTAAAGCACAGCTTGCCGCGCAAATCGGTACATTGATTTCTGCCCGTAAACTGACGCAATCTGAGGCCGCAGCGCTTTTAGGCATCGATCAACCAAAGGTTTCAGCATTGCTGCGCGGAAAATTATCGGGCTTCTCTACAGAACGCCTCTTTCGATTTCTAAATGCATTGGGCAGCAACGTCGAAATTCGCATCGTGGCAAACCCACAGCCGCATGTTCAAGCCCAAACCCATGTTGTCGCCCTATAGATAAAGCCTAGAGGCGATTTTGCCCCTAGCTGGGTAAACATAGATTGTTATACTAGACCATACTATTCATGGTCTATCCAGAGCCTAACGCCCCATGCAGCCGACCGACCCAGGCAAATTTACCGATAAGGCTTGGGAAGCCATCGTCAAATCACAAGACGTTGCCCGCAAATACCGTAACCAACAGCTAGAAGTCGAACATCTCGCGATCGCCCTCCTCGAAGAAGACGAAACCACCACCCTTCTGCTAGAGCGTGTTAGTGCAGACTCTGCGAATATCCTCAAACGCCTCATCGATTTTGTGCGCCGACAGCCCAGCGTCACCACCGATGGCACCAATATTTATTTAGGACGCGGACTCGACCAGCTTTTAGACCGCGCCGATGCAGAGCGGGAGGAAAGAGGCGATCGCTTTATTTCCGTCGATCACTTTTGGCTTGCCTTTGCAGAAGACAAGCGCGTCGGCAAAAACCTGCTGCGAAGCGTTGGCCTAGATGGTGGACTGCTCGAAGAAGCCATCCAAAAAACGCGGGGCACCCAAAAAGTTGTCGATCAAGACTCCGAATCTCGCTACAACGCCCTCGAAAAATATGGGCGCGACCTCACTGCCCAAGCCGAAGAAGGCAAACTTGACCCTGTGATTGGACGAGACGAAGAAGTGCGCCGCGTCATTCAGGTGCTGTCTCGTCGGACCAAGAACAATCCCGTCCTGATTGGAGAGCCAGGGGTCGGCAAAACGGCGATCGCCGAAGGACTCGCCCAGCGCATCGTCAAAGGTGACGTGCCAGAATCACTCAAAAACCGTCAGTTGATTTCCCTGGACTTGGGGAGCCTCATCGCTGGAGCCAAGTACCGAGGCGAATTTGAAGACCGCCTCAAGTCTGTACTTAAAGAAGTGATAGACTCCGACGGGCAGATTGTGCTGTTTATTGACGAACTGCACACCGTCGTCGGTACTGGAGCCACCCAAGGCAACATGGATGCAGGCAACCTGCTCAAGCCCATGCTGGCGCGAGGCGAACTGCGCTGTATTGGAGCCACCACCCTCGATGAATTCCGTAAATACATCGAAAAAGATGCCGCCCTAGAGCGCCGCTTCCAGCAGGTGCTGATTGCCCAGCCCAATGTAGAAGACACCATCTCGATTTTGCGGGGTCTTAAAGATCGCTACGAGATTCACCACAACGTCAAAATCACCGACTCCGCCTTGGTAGCCGCTGCAGTCCTCTCCAATCGCTACATCACCGATCGCTTTTTGCCCGATAAGGCGATCGATCTAGTAGACGAAGCCGCCGCAAAGCTCAAGATGGAAATGACCTCAAAACCTGGGGAATTAGAAACCATCGAGCGTCGCCTCATGCAGCTCGAAATGGAAAAGCTCTCCTTAGAACAAGAAACCCCCCGTGCGCGATCTGGAGCATCCTTCCAGTCTTCAGGCGATCGCCTAGCCAAAGTCCTTCAAGAGATCAAGGAGCTAAATCCTAAAAAAGAATCCCTCGAAACGCAGTGGCAGGGGGAGAAACAGGTCTTAGACTGCATCAATCACCTCAAAGAAGAAGAATCCCAGCTCCGGGTTCAAATCGAGCAGGCTGAACGGGAATACAACCTCAATAAGGCGGCTCAGCTCAAGTACGGTCGCATGGAAGCCCTGCAACGGGAATTGGAAGAGCAGGAAATTCAGCTCCACGATCTGCAAGAAAAAGGCTCCACCCTGCTACGGGAGCAAGTGACAGAAGCCGACATCGCAGAAGTCGTCGCCAAATGGGTCGGCATCCCCGTCACGCGCCTCCTCGAAACCGAGCGCCACAAGCTGCTGGCGCTAGAATCCTTCCTCCACCAGCGCGTGATTGGTCAAGAAGAAGCGGTTGCTTCAGTCTCCGCCGCCATCCGTCGCGCTAGGGCAGGCATGAAGGATTTGGGTCGTCCCATTGGTTCCTTCCTGTTTCTCGGCCCTACGGGCGTGGGGAAAACAGAACTGGCTCGTGCCTTGGCCGATCTGCTGTTTGACGCAGAAGATGCGATCGTGCGGATTGATATGTCTGAGTACATGGAAAAACACGCCATTTCTCGGCTCATCGGGGCACCTCCTGGGTATGTCGGTTACGACGAAGGCGGTCAGCTCTCCGAAGCCATTCGCCGCCGCCCCTACTCCGTCATTCTGTTTGACGAAGTCGAAAAAGCCCACCCCGATATTTTCAACGTCCTGCTCCAAGTCCTTGACGACGGACGCATTACCGATTCCCAAGGTCGCACCGTCGATTTCTGTAATACAGTCATCATCATGACTAGCAACATTGGCAGTGACCACATCCTAGAATTTGGTGGCGATGACAATCGCTATGACGAGATGGAGAAACGGGTGATGGGCGTGCTGAGATCGCACTTCCGTCCTGAATTCCTCAACCGCGTGGATGACGTGATCCTGTTCCACTCCCTCAGAAAAGAAGACCTGCGCCAAATTGTGGGCATCCAGCTCAAGCGCGTGGAGCGGCTGCTCTCTGAGCAAAAAATTAAGCTCCATCTTTCTGAAGCCGCCCTCGATCACTTGGTCGAAGCGGGCTATGACCCTGTGTATGGGGCACGACCGATTAAACGGGCGATTCAGCGGGAGTTAGAGAATGCGATCGCCACCAAGCTGCTAGAACAAACCTTCACCGAAGGCGACACCATTCAGGTGGAGTGGAAAGACAATCAGTTGGTTTTCTTGAAACAACAAAGTTCCTCCAAAAAAACACCCAAAATTGAGCCTGACCTCACAACCGAAGTGGTATCAGAATCACAAATCAAATAACTGGGTCGGCAGGGATAGGTTTTGTGTTCGCTGTACTGCTTACATCCAGAACATTTCAGCAAAACCTGCCCTTCCAAATTTTTTAAATAACCAAATCCTCTGACATGTTTGAGGAACCTTTAGAGAACCTAAGGGTCAGAGGTCAACATGGTTCAAGTCCCAGATTTTCTGGATTGCTTGAATGTCTCTCAGCCTGATTGATCCATCATCTTTCGGGATGAAATGGACAATCACGCAGGAGATCTTGATGCAGAGTTTGGTATTTTCCGATGAAGACAACTTCAAAGACAACTTCAAAGAAGATCTTCAATTTAATAGCGGCAAGCTCTATGCTGTTCGCCGCAAGCTATCAGGTTTGGGATCACTCCGCTGTATCCGCATCGCCGGGGCAGTCAGCATCCTCACCTAAAAAGACGCTAACCCAAACACCTACGGCACCTACTGACCCTGTCCCCGCAACGCCTGGGAGTGGCGTACCAATACCTGAAACCCTTGCGGCACCAGCAACCGGAGGTGGAACAGTGACGACTCCCGACCCAGTGACACCACCCCCCAGTTCTCCTGGCCCAGCCGCCACAACTGAGGGCACCATTATCGGTGTTGCGACTGGCAACAAGCAGCTCAAAACCTTAACGGCTGCCATTAAAGCGGCTGGACTCGAAGAAACGTTATCGGGCAAAGGTCCTTTTACGGTTTTTGCCCCTACAGATAAAGCGTTTGCAGCATTGCCCCCTGGCACTGTAGATGAGTTGCTGAAGCCAGAGAATAAGGACAAACTAGTCCAACTGCTGACCTACCATGTGGTGAGCGGAAAAATGGACGCTGCGGCCTTAAAATCTGGCGACGTTCCCAGCCTCCAAGGCAAACCGATCGCAGTTAAAGTCGAAGACAAAAAGGTCATGGTAAACGAGGCCACTGTCACTAAGGCGGATGTTCCAGCCTCTAACGGCGTCATTCACCTAATTGATAAGGTCATCTTGCCCGCTAGCTAATGCTTGGAGTAGGTACTTGTACAAAATTAATTTTACTGGAGTTCTGTTCCACACCTTGCACTACCCCACCCCAGCCCTCCCCTTATAAAGGGGAGGGAGTAAGTCCATATTCTTCCCCCCTTACCCTTGGCGTAGCCGCTCTGAAAGCGCTAGGGGGGCTTGAGGGGGGTAGTGCAAGATATAACTAATTTTGTATAGCTACTTACAAAACTCTTTAGTCGGCTCAGGACATTGTTCTTGTCGCCGCGTTGGCATAGCTTGTTCGTAGGACTTGTTTTATCGCTAGGGTATTCGTCAAAAAGGGCCAGTCTAAGACTGGCCCTTTTTTAATATTCTATTGAAGCGCTAGGGATTCATCCCTAGAAGTCATCCCCCTCTGGATCAAACTGCTCTGCAACCGAATCATCGATCAGGGCATAGTCATCTACTACTGGTTCAGCACCGTAAGGCCCGCGCCCACCCGATCGCTTTGCCGCTGCATCACCGCCCAACAACTCATCGTCCGCATCAATGATGGTCAGAGAATCATCAAAGGCATGTTCTAGGCCGTAGGTACGAGCGGTCTGGTCATCAATGACATCATCATCATCCCGATAACCGCCATTCTCGTAAGCAGATTCTAGATCCGTCAAACCGCCAGGAGACTCTTCGTAAGTATTGAAGCCCGTCCCTGCTGGAATCAGACGACCAATAATCACGTTTTCCTTCAGACCTCGCAGCCAATCAGATTTCCCTTCGATCGCCGCTTCCGTCAGAACCCGAGTGGTTTCTTGGAAACTGGCTGCCGAGATGAAGCTGTCGGTGTTTAGAGAGGCTTTGGTAATCCCCAGCAACACGGGGGTGTATTCCGCAGGTGCGCCACCCGTGATGGACATGGCTTCATTGACTTGCTCTGCTTGGTACAGATCAATCAGTTCTCCAGGGAGAAGCGTGGTGTCTCCACCATCATCAATCCGCACCTTAGAGGTCATTTGCCGCACCACCACTTCAATGTGTTTATCTGCAATATCAATCCCTTGGGACTGGTACACAGACTGCACTTCGTTCACCAGAAAAGCCTGCACCTTCTGCAAACTAATCAGCGCCGCTTCATAGAGACCGTTCGACTCACGGTGGAGTCTAAAGTAAATCTCTAGAATGTCGTGGGGGTTAATAGGGCCATCCGTCAGAGGTTCGCCTGCTTCCACCCGTTGGGCATCGGAGGCCATTGGGTTTTGTCCAGGCCCAATGGGGTAGTCGGTGACGGTGCCGTCATGCTCAACCACCTTAATATCTACCGAGTCATCATCGCTGTACTGAAGCTGAACTGTTCCAGGACGATGGGCTAAGGTACACATTTCCTTGGGTTTACGGGCTTCTAGCAGCTCTTCAATCCGAGGTAGACCCTGGATGATGTCTCCGGTCTTGGCCCGCTCAAACACCAGCAGCGCCAGATTATCGCCCCGTTGGACTAAATCGCCATCGTCAATCTGGAGCACGGCCCCTGGCGAAACCAGGTAGGGGCGCGCAATTCTGAGGGTCAGGGTTTGCCCCTCAATGCTAGCCACCTGAGAAGATTCCGGTGCCAGGATGCCAGGTGCGAGTTCGTCTCCGGCTCTGAGTAAGTCGCCGACGCTTGCCGTTGCCTCAGCATCCTGCAAATCAATCGTCGTTAGGTCTTCCTCGGTCATCACCAAAAGACGACGAATCGTTTCACCATCTTTACGAATCCCGCGAATGACACCACCCTGCTTCGCCTTGATTTCAGTCCGTGCAACCACAGCGCCTGGGTCAATTTGTTGCCCATCTTCCACCAATAAACGGGTGTGGGTACTACCCTGGGTTTGGTCGGCTGAAATGTCTCGGCGCAGCACCAAGGATTCTAGAATCACAAGCTGAAGTCGAGAGACGTTGGTGTCTTTCTCGTCAGGAATGACTTCGATGTCCGCTGCAATTTGCGGCGCATCGGTGTCAATTTCGAGCACAAGTTGGGTTCTGAGCAGATCCAGTCCTTCAATGGCCTTGACCCGCTCCCCATCTTTGTAAGGCAAGCGCTGCACAGCCCGAAGCTGAATGGAGCGACCCGCTTCATTAATGGATTCTTGAGAAGGGACTGAAGGCTGGTCAGGAACCGTGTACTCAATCACTGGACGCAGCAGCAGCGCATAACCCTCTGGGGTTTCAACGCACTCTAGATACCGCAGTTCGGTTAACGTCAACCCTGGAATCACTTCTTCCCCAGGATTTCCAAGGGTCTCGTTCTTCGCCAAGACCGCTTCGGGGTCATCCACAAGGTGAAGATCACCTGGCTTGATCACGATTTCTCGTAGAATGTCATTTTTCTGGGTCACTTCTACCACGCCGCTGCTTTGGCAGAAGATATCCTTCACCACTTCGGTTCCGGCTTCGACGTACTGCCCGTCTTCCACCATCAGCAAAGAAATGTCTTTGTTGACTTCATGGGCTTCTTCAGGAATCCACAGCAGCGTACCGCCTTGAATCACTTCGTAACCCTGTTTGGCCTTACCGCGCTTAGCAACGTCCACACCAGAGTATTTGATGATCCCACCAGAGGAGGTGCGATAGCTGTCATCCACCAGTTCTGCAACGACCTGACCGTTGAGCACTTTGGTACCAGGAGCCGCTTTGAGCAAGAACTGCTGGTTATTTTGCGCTTCGATGATGTACTGGTCACGCCCTTGATGGCTTTCCATGTGAACTTTGGCGGTATCTAGCATCACGGAGGCGGTAATGATTTCGACCTCGCGGCTGCCCTTGCCGTCTACGATAAACTCTGGCAGACGTACAACGCCCCCATGCTCGGTCATGAGCTTGGTTTCAGCCAGGACTGCATTGGGTTCAATGCGATCGCCATTGGCCACGGTCGGTTCTGCACTAGGCGGCAGGTTATACACTTCCCCAGACAAAATCCAGATCAGACCACCCCGAGGGGCAATGCGAGTGGTGTTGCCTTGGCGATCGCGTTTTTCTTCCGGCACCAGGTTAGAAAACTGGACTTCCCCTGCGATATGAGAAGCCACGTCCTTCGTAACTTTTTCGGTGCTCTTACGCACGTTCCGGCTGTTGTTGACCACCTCACCCAACTGTTGCCCTTGCTTCACCTGTTGCCCATCGGCAAACAGGAGGGTAGAACCTTGGGTGATTTCAAACATCTCTTTTTTGCCACCTCCCTCAAGCGTGAGCTGAGTATTGGTTTCAGCGGTATAGGCATCTTCCCCGTGACGGGTACGGAAGGGTCGCATCCGCACGTTTTTGGGGTACTTCACCTTGCCCGCGAACGGCGCACGGACTTGACGGGCCATTTCAGCAGTAAACACACCACCCGTGTGGAACGTCCGCATGGTGAGCTGGGTTCCAGGCTCCCCGATGGACTGGGCGGCGATAATCCCCACCGCTTCGCCAATGTCTACGAGGTAGGCATGGGCCAAACTCCAGCCGTAGCAGTGTTGGCAGACAGAGCGGGCGGCTTCGCAGGTGAGGGGCGATCGCACCGTCACTTCTTCAACCCCTGCATCACAGATCTTGTTCGCCAAAACCTCAGAGATGGGCTGGTTTTTGGGCAGAAGCACTTCGCTCGTTTCTGGATGAAGCGCGTCATAGAGCAACACTCGACCCAACAGACGATCTTTGAGCTTAATCAGCACCTTATCGCCATCCATCATGCTGCGCACTTTCACCCCACGTTGGGTGCCGCAATCATTTTCCCGAATGATCACATCCTGGGACACATCCACCAAACGACGGGTCAGATAGCCCGAGTCCGCTGTTCGGAGTGCCGTATCCACCAAGCCTTTTCGCGCACCGTAGGACGAAATGATGTACTCCGTAACGGTCAGTCCTTCACGGAAATTGGTCTTAATGGGTAAGTCAATAATTTCCCCTTGAGGATTCGCCATCAAGCCCCGCATCCCCACCAACTGACGCACCTGGGACAAATTCCCCCGCGCACCAGAGAAGGCCATCATGTAAACCGAGTTCAGCGGATCGTTGGAACGGAAATTTTTCACCACCTCGTCTTTTAGCTCTTCACTGGCACCGTTCCAGGTGTCAATCACCTTCTGGAACCGTTCCACCTCAGTGATTTCACCGCGAGTATAGCGATCTTCCGTAACCCGTATTTCTTCTTCTGCAATTTCTAGCAGCGCCTTTTTTCCGGGTGGAACCTGAAGATCCTCAATACTGATCGAGACCCCAGCCTTCGTTGCATAACGAAAACCCATGTCCTTAAGGTTGTCTGCCATTTCAGCACTACGAGCCGTCCCGTAGTGAGTAAAAGACCAGCCCATCAGCGCCTTGAGTTCGCCTTTATTCACAACTCGGTTTGTAAAAACAGGCAGTTCGCGCTGCTTGCTCTTGTCGTGAGTCATATCACCTTTCGTCATATCTGCCTTCCGCTTCTGCTGTTGTTAATTAGCTTTCCAAAGAATCCTGAATGGTCTTGTTGTAGATCACACGGCCCGCAGTGGTGCGAATATATTGTGAAATCAAGTTCCCGTCTGCATCTTTGCGAATCCGTTTAGAAGGATAGGTTTCGACCACACTTCCGTCGGCGGCAGTTTCCACTTGGGCTGAAGCATCGCCATCGGTGTCATCAACCTCACCGTCAAAACGCACCCAGACATAGGCGTGAAGCGCAACTGAATGCTGTTCGTAAGCCAGAATCACATCATCCATGTCGGAGAAATAAGCACCAGCTCCCGTCTGCACTTTAAGGTTTTCGGCGGTCAGATAGTAGCAGCCCAAGACCATATCTTGGCTGGGTGTCACAATCGGGCGACCCGTTGCAGGCGACAGAATGTTATTGGAAGCCAGCATCAGCAAGCGTGCTTCTGCCTGGGCCTCAATCGAAAGCGGAACGTGAACCGCCATCTGGTCACCGTCAAAGTCAGCGTTAAACGCTGGGCATACCAAGGGATGAAGCTGAATGGCTCGGCCTTCTACCAATAGTGGCTCAAAGGCTTGAATCCCCAGACGGTGAAGGGTCGGTGCTCGGTTGAGCATCACAGGGTGGCCCTTGATCACCTCTTCTAAAACATCCCAAATCAATGGATCATTGCGTTGGATCAGACGTTTTGCGGCCTTGATGTTGTTGACCAATCCCTGACGAATCAGGCGATGGATCACAAAGGGTTGAAACAGCTCGATCGCCATTTCTCTCGGCAAGCCACACTGGTGAATCTTCAGCTTTGGCCCCACCACTATCACAGAACGACCGGAGTAGTCCACCCGTTTCCCGAGCAAGTTTTGGCGGAACCGTCCCTGCTTCCCTTCAATGATGTCAGACAGCGACTTGAGGGGGCGATTGTTGGCACCCACCACCGTTCGGCCTCGACGACCGTTATCGATCAGGGCATCCACTGCCTCTTGGAGCATCCGTTTTTCGTTACGGACAATAATTTCCGGCGCAAGAATTTCTTGAAGTCTTGCCAGCCGGTTGTTCCGGTTAATCACACGGCGGTAGAGATCGTTCAGATCCGAGGTCGCAAAGCGGCCCCCATCCAACTGCACCATCGGACGCAAATCTGGGGGAATCACAGGGATATAGGAAAGCACCATCCAGTCTGGATTGGAACCCGTCCCTACAAAGTTATCCACCACCCGCAGCCGTTTGATCAGCTTGGCGCGTTTCTGGCCCTTAGAGGTTGCAATTTCCTCCCGCAGCGTTTCCGCTTCAGTCTCCAGCTTTAAATCCTGAAGCAGCCGCTGGACAGCCTCGGCTCCAATGCCCACTTCAATGCCGCTGAGCTGAGAATCTTCGCTGTAGATCTGATCCTCAATCTCCATCCACTGATCTTCGCTGAGGAGCTGCTTGTAGACCAAGTTATCGGCATTGCCCGCATCCAAAACCACATAGGCATTGAAATACACAATCTGCTCAACATCCCGCAGAGGCATGTCGAGCAACGTAGCCATATAGCTCGGGATGCCCTTGAGGTACCACACATGGGTCACAGGCGCAGCCAGCTTGATATAGCCCATGCGATGCCGACGAACACGGGATTCGGTTACTTCAACGCCGCACCGTTCGCAAACAATGCCGCGATGGCGCACTCGCTTGTACTTCCCACAGTGGCATTCCCAGTCCTTAGCAGGGCCAAAAATGCGCTCACAAAATAGGCCATCCATCTCCGGCTTAAGGGTACGGTAGTTGATGGTTTCGGGCTTGGTGACTTCACCTACCACCTGACCATTCGGGAGTGTACGCTCTCCCCACTGACGAATCCGTTCTGGAGATGCCAGACCAATTTTGACGTAGTCGAATCGCTGTTCTAGCTTCGGCATCGCTTAGCGTTTCCTTTTGTATATCTCAAACTGAAGTGGTCATCAAAACTTGGGCAATGGCTGATCGAAGGGCAGAATCTTTTGATTCCCGCTTCAATCAGCCTTCACCTGAGGGACAGCCCTGCTATTCAGGTTCGTCTAAGTCCATCCGAGACAGAGACTCATAGGTCGGTCGCGAAGGGGTTCTCCGTTGACTTACGTCCGCCATCAGATCAACTTCCACATCACGACTACCCCCTTCGTCATCGACCTCAACCTTATGCACGGCAATGTCTAAGCACAAAGATTGAAGCTCGCGCATCAGCACCTTAAAAGACTCAGGTGTACCAGGACGTGGAATCGCTTGACCCTTAACGATCGCATTCAATGCCTCATTCCGACCCTGCATATCATCTGACTTCACCGTCAGAAGCTCTTGCAGAATATAGGCAGCACCGAATGCTTCCAGTGCCCACACTTCCATTTCTCCAAAGCGCTGACCACCCTGTTGGGCTTTACCACCCAGAGGCTGCTGCGTCACCAAGGAGTAAGGGCCAGTGGAACGGGCGTGAATCTTATCGTCAACCAAGTGAACCAGCTTCAGCATGTAGGCTTTACCGATGGTCACAGGCTGGTCAAAGGCTTCTCCGGTTCGTCCATCAATCACCTTCAGCTTCCCTGGTTCGCCGGGATCAAAGATCCAGTGTTTACCGCGCTGCTCACTGGCTTCTTCCAGCTTGCCGTGGACAGTCAACCGAGAGGCTTCTTCACCGTGCATTTCATCGAAAGGTGTCAACTTAAAGCGTAAGCCCAGGTTTTCCCCAGCCCAGCCTAAAAGACATTCAAACACCTGACCCACGTTCATCCGTGACGGCACACCCAAAGGATTGAGCACCACATCAACGGGCGTTCCATCTTCTAGATAGGGCATGTCCTCAATGGGCAAAATCCGAGAAATAATCCCTTTATTCCCGTGACGACCCGCCATCTTGTCGCCCACTTGGATTTTGCGCTTCTGGGCCACGTAGACCCGCACCACCATATTGGCACCAGGGGGCAGTTCATCCCCCTGTTCACGAGTAAAGATCCGCACGTCTACGACGCGACCTTTTTCTCCGTTGGGTACCCGCAGGGAGTTATCCCGCACGTCTCTGGCTTTTTCACCAAAGATGGCCCGCAAGAGCTTTTCTTCAGGGGGCTGGTCGGATTCACCCTTAGGGGTAACTTTGCCCACTAAGATGTCGCCAGATTCAACCCAAGCACCTGTGCGAATGACGCCGTTCTCGTCGAGTTGACGGAGGGCATCTTCACCCACGTTGGGGATTTCCCGTGTGATTTCTTCAGGCCCTAGCTTGGTTTGACGGGCTTCAATTTCGTACTTTTCAATGTGAATCGAAGTATAAACTTCGTCCTTCACAAGGCGCTCACTAATGAGGATTGCGTCCTCGTAGTTGTAGCCTTCCCAGGGCATGTATGCCGCGAGAATGTTCTGGCCCAAGGCAAGTTCGCCGCCTTCGGTGGCAGATCCGTCGGCAATAATTTGACCCGACCGGACGCGATCGCCCACAAACACAATGGGTCTTTGGTTCAGGCAGGTATCTTGGTTAGACCGCTGATATTTCTGGACGGGATAAGTAATTTCTTCTCCCTCATCATCTCGCACGCGAATCTTATCGGCAGCAACATAGGTCACTTCACCGTCGCTGCGGCTGATGATCACCATCCCAGAATCCCGTGCTGCTTGGCCTTCGAGACCAGTGCCCACGAGTGGACGCTCGGGACGCAGGAGGGGCACAGCTTGGCGCTGCATGTTAGAACCCATCAGCGCTCGGTTGGCGTCGTCATGCTCCAAGAACGGAATCAAGGACGTTGCAACGGAGATAATCTGCACCGGAGACACCGCCACAAAGTCCACCTCCGTAGGAGACGTAGTGGTGAAATCTTGGCGATAGCGCACAGGCACTACTTCCCCTAAGATGTAGCCGTTTTCGTCCATGGGGATATCCCCTGGAGCCACGCGCTTATCGTCTTCTTCGTCAGCGGTCATGTAGAGGGGCGCAAACTCCTTGAGCACACGACCATTTTCTACAGGGTATGAAGGCGTTTCAATAAAGCCGTAGGAGTTCACCCGTGCGTGGGTTGCCAAGGAACCAATCAGACCTGCATTCGGGCCTTCTGGTGTTTCAATGGGACAAATCCGTCCGTAGTGGCTGGGGTGAATATCCCGCACTGCAAAACCAGCACGTTCCCGTGTTAGACCGCCTGGTCCAAGAGCAC
>JANLSD010000425.1:0-40102 GCA_031362245.1 Acaryochloridaceae cyanobacterium OTE_25_metabat_464
CGAGGGGGCACTTGTAAAACCCTACTCTATACCGTAAAGCGGGGATATCAAGATCCCATTCTGACCATGCTTCGTCTAGAACAAACTCGCGCAGGTGCATCAGGGCCAATGAACGAAAGCTCTAGTGGCAGTCGCGCCAACGAAACAGCCTCCGTGAGTGTCCAAGACCTGATTGCGAAGGTATCTGCCGATGATTCGCAAGCGGCTCCAACCATTGCTTCCCCCAGACCCACATTAACGCCAAAGTCCTCTGCCGCTCAGCCTTCTGGGCCTGCTGCTACCCCTGTTCAAGTCCCTGGTAGCACACTCCCTACCGCACTCTGGTAGAGAGTATTGCGTTTATCTATGGTCAATACTTTGAACAAAATGCTGATTCATACGTTGAGGAAAACGAATCATTCAACTAAAAACTTTTGTAATGGGTGACTCGTTTTCTTTTCAGGATTCCCATACTAGGGGTATAAGCATTTGCCCTTCTCCGTGTGGCTGATCTATAAAATATGCGATTAAACGGTTTGACAGTTGGAATTATCTTATGCAGCAGTGTGTTGACCTTTGCATGCAGGTCAACCTCAGCGTCCGTGGCGGATAAACCCAGCCTCACGCCACCGCATGCGCCTTCACCAACCCTCCAGAGTTTTGCGCTGACCCAGAATAAACTTCAGTTGCTTCAGCGCCATGCCCGTGCCATTACTGTCAAGGTGCTGTCTGGAGATGATTGGGGATCGGGTATTTTGATCCGGCAGCAGGGACAACGCTATACCGTCATGACCAATGAGCATGTGCTGTGGATTGGCGATCGCTTTACCATTCAGACCTATGACGGAAAGGAATATCCTGCCCATCGAGCCGGAGCAGGCGAGTTTGGGAAAAATGACTTAGGGTTGCTAGAATTCACCTCTGGCCCGTCCGCGACCTATCCCGTTGCCACCCTAGGCTGTTCCCTGGAGCTGACCGCAGGCACACCTGTCTATGCTGCTGGATTTCCGTTGCCCCTGATGGAATCATCCAGTAAGGGGTTTAAGTTTACGAGTGGTGCCATTTCCCTGGTTGCGTCTAAGGCATTAGAAGGCGGCTATCAGATTGGATATTCTAACTACATTGAAAAAGGGATGAGTGGCGGCCCTGTCCTCAATGCCACAGGGGAAGTCATTGCTGTCAACGGGATGCACCAGGAACCCCTTTGGGGCGATCCCTACATCTACCAAGATGGCTCGAAGCCAAAATCAAGTTTATTTTCGACGTTTTCCCGCTCCAGTTGGGCAATCCCGATGGAAACTGCGCTACGGGCGATGGCCCTGTCCGCAGCACATCTGCCCCAGCAGTGCCCACCCTCACAACGCAGCAAATTGATTAAAGGTTAGCCAACCGGGCTTCGGCTTCCCTTCGACAAGCTCAGGACAACGCGCTCAGCCCTCAATACAGAACTTGCGGCAACTTCTTGGTAAGAAATCGCCTTAGTTACTCAGGAGTGCTTCCACAAATTCATAGCTTGAGAAAGGTCGTAGGTCTTTGATGCCTTCGCCCGCGCCAATAAATCGAATGGGGAGGCCCAGTTGCTGGACGACAGCAAGGGCAATGCCGCCTTTTGCGGTTCCGTCTAGTTTGGTGAGGACTACGCCAGAGAGTTGAGCTGCTTCTGAAAACACCTTTGCTTGCTGTAAGCCGTTTTGGCCCAAGGTTGCATCAAGTACTAAAAGGGATTCCACTTTGGCGTGGGGTGCTTTTTTATCAATGATTTGCCGGACTTTACGCAGTTCATCCATAAGGTTCTTTTTGTTTTGAAGACGCCCTGCTGTATCAACCAACAAAAGTTCGGTGTTGCGAGACTGGGCGGCGGCGATCGCATCAAACACCACCGCTGCGGGGTCAGTATTCTGTCCGGGGTTGGCGATGACTTCTACATTACTGCGATCGCCCCAAACCTTGACCTGCTGGACAGCAGCGGCCCGAAAGGTATCGGCGGCGGCAATGAGACAGTTAAAGCCAGATTCTGTGGCGACGTGGGCAATTTTGCCGATGGTGGTGGTTTTGCCTGCGCCATTGATGCCTGTCATCAGCCAGATGTTGAGGATGTCTTTTTCGGGGGAAAACACAGGGCTATAGTTGGACTGAATGGGCGCATCTAAGATGTCTCGCAGAATTTTTTTAAGGTAGGCGATCGCCACATCGGGGGGCAGGGTCTCATCCCGCATTTTGGCCTGAAGTGCCTCAATAATGGCATCAGTGGCTTCTACCCCTACATCTGCCATCAATAGCAGCGACTCAATTTCGATAACTGCATCTTGGTTAAGCGGCCCTTTGCCCACAATGGATTTGAGCTGATTGACAAATCCACGACGGGTTTTTCCCAGTCCCTGGCGAAGCTTTTGGAGCCAATTAATCTCATCGGTCGTAATGTCTTCCGGTCGGCGTCCTTGGGAGGCCAGCACCTCCGCTGACCAGAGAAAGCCATCATCAAAGGCGATCGCCCCATCTGCTTCCGCAGAGGCCAAAGCAGGGGATGGCTCTGGCGAAGCTATAGGAGGTGTAGATGCAGGCACAGAAGGTGCAATGGGTGGAGAAACGACCTTCGGGCTTGCGAGCAACGATTCTTTGTCAATAGCAGTAGCCTTCAGGCGTTCCAGCCGCGCTTGGCGATCTGCGTTGGCTTTGGCCCACACAGGCAAATCCGCTGTAGGCTTTGGCGGTGTGGTGGGGGTAGGCTCTTCTTGCGCGATTCCAGGGCTAGCAATGTTCTCCGGTTCAGGTGCCAGGATGGGTAATTCAGCAACCGCAACCTCGACACTGGGTTCTGGCTCTGGTTCAAAGACTGTAGGGGATTCCGCCTCAATTTCCGAAGATTTAGCTTCTTCGGGAGGGGCGATGGGGCTGGCTTGCCGCTCTTGAATATTTTGGTAGGCAGCCTTGGCCCAGGCGAGGTAGTCTTCTTGAACAGCCTCAGAGTCAGGAGAGTTCGCCTCAGGATCTGATTCACCGACGGACTCGGCCTGTTCAACGGCAGGCTCTGAAGAATCTTCGGGCTGATTAAACTGTCGGCGAAACCAATTGAAGGCCATTAGTACTGTCCTGAAGCGGCGATCGAAGGAACTGAACCTCAATTATATAGAAATGCTACGGGCAGAACACATTGACTATCTGGGAACAGCAGGGCTGAAAAGTTACAACGACTGCGGTGCCGGAACTGCTCAATCTGACAAATGTTTTTGAGCTAATCATTGACCGATTCAACAATTGCACTCTTGCACAATAGAATCATACCGATGACTGTAACTGCTGTCATAGCAGGGTAAGGGCAACGCCCCAAGCAACCCTAAACGGCTTATACTGTTGGACTAATCAAATATAGAATCGACCTTCAGAAGTTACTTGGAACTCCCAAAAGCCCTACTGTATAGATTTACCAACAAATGGGCGGTGAGGGACTCGAACCCCCGACAACCTCGGTGTAAACGAGACGCTCTACCAACTGAGCTAACCGCCCTTGCGCATTTATTAGCGCGGTCACTAATATAACAAACATTATCCGCCTTTGCACAGTCCCTTCTAAACCCCCATGCCCAGCGGTGCCACCCACGATCGCATTACCCTCCTCAGCCTGCCCATCGTAAGCGGACTCACCTTCTGGGCCAGCCGCAGCAACAGCATCACCCTGAGTCTAGCGGGTGGCTTTTTATTCAGCGGACTCATGTTTGGGCCAGACCTAGACATTTACTCCGTCCAGTTTAAGCGCTGGGGTATGTTGCGGTGGATTTGGCGACCCTACCAAAAAAGTATGCGCCATCGCTCCTGGTTTTCTCACGGGCCGATGATTGGCACGTTGATTCGTCTAGCCTACCTAGGCTGCTGGGTTATCCTGCTGGGCACAATTTGGAACGCGATCGCAATGCTCAACCATTGGTCATTTTGGTCTTGGCAAAGCGTCCAAACCCAACTAGAGCAATGGAGAGTGCAATATTTTTGGCAGGGGATAGCTGCCCTTACAGGACTAGAGCTAGGCGCATTGAGTCATTCTGGGAGCGATATTCTGGGTTCAGCCTGGAAAAAAATGGGCAAACCCCATCGAAAGCGTCGTCCTTAACGATTCTGTCGAAACGTCTGGGGTAGGATGGGCAGATGACGACTTTATCCCATTCAACCTTGTCTATGAATATTCCTGGCGGTACAGCAGGGCTTGACGTAATCACAGCATCCCAACTATCAAGCTTTATACCGTCTGGTCAGCCCATTTTGATTACCCAAATTGAAGGGCATCAACACTTACAAAGCCTGGTGGACTGGCTTGCCACCCAGGGGTGGCTCTCTCAGTCCATTACGCTCATTTCTCCTAACAGTGCCCAACCCTTTATGCATACGGGGACGGAACTACTCACCCTACAGGAGCTAGAACTGCCCCTTCAGGCTTATATTGCAGCACCCCAATCGATGGCCCTCCAAGCCCTGATTGATGTGGTGGCCCAACTGCGCAATCCAGATGGAGGTTGCCCGTGGGATCTGGCCCAAACCCCAGAAACCCTCATTCCCTACATTATTGAAGAGGCTTACGAAACCGTTTATGCCATTCGCCAGGGGGAAAAGGGGGCGATCGCCGAAGAACTAGGCGACCTCCTGTTACAAGTCGTGCTCCAAGCCCAAATTGCCAGCGAAGCCCAGCAATTTTCCTTTACTGATGTGGCGAACAGCATCACGCAAAAGCTCATTCGCCGACACCCCCATGTGTTTGGTGACGTGCAGGTCAATAGCGTCGAAGAAGTTCACGCCAACTGGGCGCAAATCAAAGCCGAAGAAAAGGGTGAATCTCCTGACGTTGAAAAGCCCCTCAGTCAAAAACTAGAGCGGCATACACGGCGTTTGCCCCCCTTGATGGCAGGACTCAAGCTTTCCGAAAAAGCCGCCGCTGCTGGATTTGAATGGCCTGATATGGATGGTGTATGGGCCAAATTCTACGAAGAACTCGCCGAATTTCAAGAAGCGCTGCTCCAAGGCGATCGCACAGAGCAAGAAGCTGAGTTAGGAGATCTGTTATTTACCCTGGTCAACATCGCCCGTTGGTGTCAAATTGACCCCGCCGCCGCCCTCCATCTTACCAACATCAAACTGATTGAACGGATTCGCGCCATTGAGGGACAAACCACAACCCCCCTTTCCGAGCACACACCTAAAGCGTTAGATGAACTGTGGCAATCCGCCAAACAAGCCTTGAAATCCCAAGCAAGTCGTTTGAAGGGCAAAGATTAAGGCGATTTTCAAAACAAAAGTTGCCGCATCGTAGGGGCGAAAGGCTGTTCGCCCTTTCAGAGTGCTTGGGCTTAACCCAGACATGACCTCAGCCATTACTCCTAGAATGGAATAGACACACCCACGCCCACCGCTGGGTCATTTTGCTCCCTGACCCGAAGCTGCTGAAACACAGAGGCTCCAACTCGGTTCGTCACAAAAATCTCCAAGCTGGGCCGAGCCAGAGAATCGCTAAAGTCTAATCCCAACACCTTGGCAGGAGACCATCGAATGGCAAAATTCCAGGGGATACGGTTTGCTAAACGATTGCCAATAAACGCATTCCCCTCGCCTCTAAAATTCGCCCCAACCTCCGCCAAAAGACTCACATCCTTAAAGACCTCTACCGAACCGCCTGCATTGACCCCGGCGATCGAAATCCCACCCCGTTGGACAAATCCAACCGTTGGAGTCACCCACACCGCCGTCCCCTTGCCAATTTGATACTGTAGTGGGACTGAGAAGGTTGCAATAATGGCCCCTCTTCCCGTATTCAAGCTATTGTCAAAGAAGTAAATGGGGATGGATTTATCTTTACCTTGGAGCGCAAAGCGATCGGCTTGATTATTGGTGAGATTAAAAATGGGTTCATTGCCTACGCCAAAGGTCACAACCCCACTGACCGTGAATGGTGCGCCTTTGGCCTGATCTAGAAAACGAACCTTGGCCGCAATCCCCGATTCAGATTCATCAACCTTGCCAAAAACATAGTCTAAATAAATCCCTAGTTCCAGGTCCTTCAGAACGCCATAGCGCGCAGCAGACATTATCCCGCCGCTGCCCCCTTGGGTCTGAAACAGTAACTTACCAGCGGGCAAGGTTCCCCCATCAAAGAAGCCAAGGCCATCGGTCGTTAAGGGACTATCTTTCTCGTTAAACTGCCCCTTGAAATTATTTGGATAATTCTCGCGGTTTGCCGGCACGATGCCAGGCATAAATACTAAATTTGCCCCAAGACCAAAATTGCCATTATCCGCCGTTAAGGCCAGGAGTCCTAAGGCACCAAACGTATTGGTTGCGTAAAGATCAATCCCTAACCGAGGATTCACCAAATAACGAATCCCTGCATTCAGGGCCAGGGTTTTGTCTGGTAGACCGCTATTGCGATCGATACTGTTGTTCCCCACGAAGGGGAAAAAGGCTTCTCCCCATAGCGTTATCCTGGGATGAACCTGATAGGAGAATGCCCCTGTCAGTCCAAAGGTTGTGCCAAAAGAACCCGAATTAGCAGTAGGAGCGCGATGCAAGAATAAAGCACTGTCGGCAGGGAAAAAGGCAAAGGTCGGAGAAACCGTCAAGCTTAATTTGTCACCGATCCGAGCCGTATAGGGAAATGCCAACCCTGGGACAATTCCACCACCATTTTCAATGGTGACTGCTCCGGTGGCGCGATCTGTAAAGCTAAATTTTGGACTCGTGAAGCCCGCAAGGGAGATAACGCCACTGACTGCTTGAGTTTTAGCCTTGTTTTCCCAAATTTTCTGCTTGAATTCCACACCAATATCCCAGGTTGGCGTGGAATCATCTAAACCAATGTTAAATGCACCCTGGCGTTCAATAGAGACCGGGTCGGTGTTCTGATAGGCAATGGCTAACTCTGAGCCGTTGGTAATCCCCCATCGAATGCCGCCACCCGACCAAGTGGGGGTGCCAGCGCTTTGTGTGGCAGTGTTTGAAAAAATATTGGTCGTGAAGAAATAACGTTGTCGAAAGTCAAGGACAACTTCTCCACGTTTTAAATGCTGCGCAGTGGGCAGTTGATTTGGGATTTTGGCAATGGGACTTTCTTCTGCTTTAAACTTTGTTTCACCCAGGTTGGAGTCGTCTGGCTTCCCTGCCTCTGGCGTTTTTCCAGGCTGGGTGGGCGAAGTAGAGGCGGTTTGAACTAAATTTGCACCCGTGAAGTTCGCATTTTTAAGGTTTGCTGTTTCTAGATTTGCACCCGTCAAATCGGCTCCGCTTACATTTGCGGAGGTTAAGTTTGTATGGTTTAGGTTCGTATTAATGAGCTTCGCATTTTCTAAGCTCGCCTGACTTAAATCTGCATCTGATAAATTCGCTTTACTCAGATCTGCACCCTTTAGGGTTGCACCAGGGAGTGCTGCGTAACTAAAATTGGTCTCCACAAGGCTGCTTCCGGTGAGATTCGCCCCGCTCAATCCCGCACCTTTTAAGTTTGCCCCGCCCAGATTGGCTCCAGTAAGGTTTGCATTCGATAGCTTAGCGAGGTAAAGGTCTGCGCCACTCAAGTTCGCATTACTGAGATTTGCCCCACTGAGATCGGCATTTCCAAGCTTTGCGCCGCTTAAGTCGGTGCCGCTTAAGTCCATGCTTTTGAGGTCGGCATTTGTGAATTCGCAGCCTTTGCACTCTCGCGTTGTTCGCAGCCGATCAATGGGAGACAGCGTCTGAGCATAGACGGGATGAACCCAGCTCATACAGGCTAAGACACCTATCGCAGCAATTCCTGCAGATTTCATTTGTTGTTCACTCCTCAAACATAATCACAAGCTACTCAGGCCAGCAACCGCTAACACTACGGCCACTTAAATTATTTTTATAATGATGCAGAACTGTCTCTGCATGCATGCTCTATGTTTTTGCGAAAAATACTTTAGTAAAGAAATGCGTACCATAAACCCAAGAATAAATTGCGATTTTTGTGGGTTTTACCCTCCGACTAACTTGCTGTTGTGCCTGAGGTAGATAATAGCAGACTCGTTAGGTTTCATACGTCTGTGCTCTCAGCCTTTCGTGGTAGCGGGCAGCACGAACAGAAATTTAAGGATGCAGCAGCGCCAGCGTGTTTTTTTGCACAGACAGCCGTGACTCAAGCATTTTCTGTATATTCTGTAAGAGCACTTTCGAGCTTTGGTTCATTAATAAAGCTACATGAGAACGTTCTTAAGTGTCTGGATTGGACAATTTGTGTCAATGCTGGGTTCTAAACTCAGTGAGTTTGCACTCGCCATCTGGGCCTATCAGCAAATTGGTTCTATTACCCAAGTTGCATTCCTGGTGGTTCTTATGTATCTCCCGACGATTCTGGCGGCTCCCCTGGCTGGCGCTCTGGTTGATCGATGGAATCGTCGCTGGGCAATGATTTTGAGTGATGTGGTGGCGGCAAGCTGCTCTTTTGTGGCACTTCTCCTGGCGGTATCTGGACATCTTCAACTTTGGCATATCTATTTAGGTGTTCCCATTCTGGCGGTTTTTAGCGCCTTTCAGGCTCCTGCTTATACGGCGGCGATCGCCCAGCTTGTCCCAAAACAGCACCAAGGTCGGGCAAATGGCTTAGCGGATCTGCCCCAAGGTGTTGGAGCCATTTTGACAGCACTGTCAGCAACATGGCTGATTGGTGTAATTAAACTTGAAGGCATTTTACTGATCGATTGCTTGACCTTCATTCCTACCCTGTTGATTCTCCTAAACGTTCGCTTTCCGAAGGTGCCTTACAAGGCTAATCAGAATCTTAAACGTTCAACCATTATTAGAACGCTACTGCAAGAATCCAAATCATCTTGGTTCTATATCAAAACAAGATCGAGCTTATTTAAGTTATGGATATTTATTATCTTGACTTACTTTACAATTGGCATGTTTGATATTGCATTTTGGATCTTAGTGCTTAAGCTTGGGCCCGCCGCAAAAGTGGTTGCCGTATCATCAACAGGATTTGGAATGTTGGCAGGAAGCACTGCCATGAGTACTTGGGGAGGCCCAAAGCGGCGTATATTTGGCATTCTAAATCTCACGATGATGCAGGGATTTGTTATTATCATTCTTGCATTAGGAATCAAGTCATCGCTTGCTTTTGCTGGCATTGGAATATTTATTTATCAGTTAGTCGATCCGATTATAATGGGATCAAATCGAGCAATTTGGCAGAGCAAAGTTCCCATTGAGCTACAAGGCAGAGTGTTTTCACTACAGCTTATGTTTCAAAGGGCGGCACTGATTCCTGCCTTTATTATTGCGGGCGTTCTCGTAGATCATTTTTTTGAACCCTTCTTAGCGACCAATCCATTTATTCAACACACCTTAGGTCAAATCATTGGAAATCAACCTGGCACAGGCATCTGTTTGTTTTTAATGGTTCTAGGAATCGCTAAAATTTTACTTTCCATGATGGTGTATCAAGACTCGACACTCCGAAGGGTTGAATTACCTACCTTCGAACCGTCTTTGGATAAATCTCCTATCCCTGATGGACAGTCTTAGTTGTTTGAGTTGCAGAATCTTAGGTGATATTAATTTCTAGTATCAGAGAAAAAGTCTTTTATTTTGTACTGTTGGCAATAATCAGGATTTTATGCAATATCAGATTCAATATTTTTTGATTGTATTATCTATATCTTATTTGTCTCTTTTAGGGATTTATCTTTCATTTGGAAAGGTGATTATATTTTGGAATCAGCATCTTGGAGCTGCAAAAAAAATTCAATCTAAGACTAGCTCAGAAGTAGAGTTCAATCGCGATATTATTCAGAGCGTAAAATCTTTATTTTTTATTGCACTCATGACTTCAGGTGGTCTCTTCTGCCAACATGTGGGCCTCACGATGTCTCCAGTTCCACCAACTTTCCTCAATTTTCTGCTTTGTTTTTTCGTCTCAATGCTTGTTTTTGATACCTGGTTTTATTGGGGGCATCGACTGATCCATACTAAGCCTCTATACCGACGCATTCATGCTTGGCATCATCGGTCTAATACGCCTACCGTGTGGAGCAATAATAGCGATACATTATTGGATGACTTGATTTTACAATCCTATTTTTTCTTCGCACCTTTTTTCTTGCCTATTCCAGGCATAATATTAATTGCCCACAAGATATACGATCAAATTACAGGCATGATTGGTCATTCGGGCTATGAGTATTCTGCCGGCCCCTTATCTAGATTTCCATTCCTACTGCTGGGCGTTACGTTCCATGACCAGCACCATGAAAGTTTTTCCTGTAATTATGCAACGCACTTCTCTCTTTGGGATCGACTTATGAAAACAATTCATCCCACTTACGATCAAAGAATTCAAGATTTTGAAAAACTATCTGTCGATCTTTCAGAAGTAGAAAGACTGAACGAATCCTGAATATTGATGGATTTGCTTTGGTGCTGACATTAAATTTCGCTATATTCAATTCATGAAAATCGCTATTATTGCCTCTGGATTTCTCCCTGTTGTTGATGGCGTGACGGTGAGCGGGTATCAGAGATTACGAAAGTTGAGTGAATGGGGGCATCAGGTCTTATTTTTTTGCCCAGACTATAAAGCCTTAAAAAGTGTTTATCCAGACCTGGAAACCTATACTGGCAATATTTTTCCTGGGGTTCAGGTTGTGAGCCTTGCCAGCAATGGCTTGATGGGATTCGGGTTTGACCGAAATGTCTCTTTTTTTGCTTACCCCTCTCTCTTGAAAGAGTTAAAAGAATTTCAACCCGATATTATTCATGTGGATGAGCCAGAACGATTATTTTTAGGGTTTTTGAAGGTGCCTGGCATTGGCTATGCAAAGTCAGCCAATATTCCTTGCGTTAGTTTCTATCGGACAAACTTTATAGAGTATGTCGATGATTATTTTATCTTGCCATCATTTGTTAACGCCTTCATCAAGCTTCTCTTTATCAATATTTTTCTATATATTTATGGATGCTATAGCATTACCTTGGTCTCCAGCCGAATCACCTATAAAAAGGTGATTGAGCTGGGATTTAAAAATGCTGAGTATAGAAATCTGCTGGGATTTGATCTTGATGCCTATACATCTAAGCTTAAAACGGAAGGATTTCTTGAAAATGCCTATCAAATATCAGGTCTAGAACAAAAAGTTAAAATCATCTTTTTAGGACGTTTAACTCCAGATAAAGGCTGGGAATTTACGATTGATTGTTTGTCTAAGTTAGGTCAAAGGGTTGACCTTAAGAACATCGCTCTGGTCATAGCCGGAGATGGCACCATGCGAGACGAAATTATAGCTAGCTTAGGGGGTTTGGGGTTTAAAGTTCACTTTTTGGGCAGAGTCTCTCCCGATCAGGTTCCGAGTCTTTTGGCAAACTGCGATATTCATGTCACCACGTCTGAGAAAGAAACCCGTGGGTTGACGATTCTTGAGGCATTAGCTGCGGGTATTCCAGTTATTGCGCCTAATAAAGGCGGAGTGATTGAAAATATTGAAGATGGAATAAATGGTTTTTTATATCATCCTGGCGACCAGGCTGATTTTTTGCAAAAGCTCACTCGTCTTATTCAAGATAAAGAGTTGCGCGAATCGATGGGGCAGTATGGCACAAAGTGCGTAACGGACTATAGCTGGGATTGTACGATCGCAAACTTGGTTGAGGTCTGGAAACAGCAAATCGAGTGCCACAAAACTAAAGCTTGATGGGGTTAATCAGCGGAGGGGATTTCATCGATTGCGTTTTGTGATCGCCCAACCTCTGTTCATACAACCCAAACAATGCCTCAAAGTGCTCATCCATACTGCAAATTCGATGGGCTGAAGCGTCTGCACAGGCGGCTTGTAAGCGGGTGTGATCGCGCCCCAGTAACCGCCGAATCGCGACAGCGCAAGCCTTAGAATCCCCTGGTGGATAGCTTTCTGCATAGGTAGGATGGGCTAACTCGAAAGCCCCTCCTTGATTGGGTACAACGATAGGAGTACCCGAACAAATGGCTTCTGCAACGGCAAGACCATAGGTTTCCGCTGATGAACCGTGGATGAGAGCATCTGAACTGGCGATCGCGGCAGACAGAAACGCGCGATCATAGGTGAAGCCAGCTAGATGAATCTCTGGCGTATTTCGCGCAAGAAACTCCGTCCAGCCACGAAGGGGGCCATCACCAAATAGGACGAGTCCTACAGGCTGAGTTCGGTTAACACGCTTTACCGCATTGATCAATGTGCCTAAGCGCTTCTCTGGATGGTGGCGACTGACGCAGATTAGTAATGCAGCCGTTTCGGGCAGACCGCACTGGGCCAAAAGCTGTTTGCGCACTTCAGGGTCGCGGCGACTCGGGGAAAAATGGATCTTCTCAATCCCAAAGGGAACGGTCTTCACCTGCTGCACTCCAAATCGAGAGAGTCGATGCTCTAGCCAAGTGCCACTCACGGTTGTGACATCAAAGTGCCGACTTAGGCGACGCAGATACCGCCAGTAGGGAAAGCAAAGGCGATCCACCAGATCTGCGCCCAAGATTGAACCGAGAAAGGTTTGTGCCCAAACGGCTACGGGATCTTCATGGAAAATTAATGCCTTCAGGGCTGTGCCAGACCAGCGTGCTGCCTGCCATCCACCCGCCCAGGTACTCGATCCTTCAACCACATCGGGCTGTTCGCGATCTAAGATCTCATGCACTGCCTGTTCTCTGCGCAACAGATAATAGCGAGGGTCTAAAGGATCTAGGGCGCTTTTGACCCACACAATTCGACCGCCGTTGCAGACCTGCTCATCGTCTTTAGGGCCAGGGGCAATGATGACGATTTCATGGCCTGCTTGGGTTCCGGCTCTTAACTTTTCTAAGGTATAGACGCGGACTCCACCGCCACGCTCGGCGTAGAATTCTGAAACGTCAACAATTTTCATGACGGTAGCGGTTATAAATCTACACTCCGGCCCAAATTCTATAAGGGCGCAATGCCTTGCGCCCCTACAAGGCAATAACTTTTTTTCTAGAAATTTCCTTAAACAGCGCTGGCGCTTTTTTGAGGCACAACAGCAGGAACTGGAACATAAAATTCGGCTTTGCTGGGATTTAAAGCTAGTTCCTTGAGCTGTTCGCCAATGCGCTCCTTGGCTAAAACGCGGTACTCAAAAAAGTGTTCCCCTTCAGCACACATCGAAACGTATAGGTCGAAAAGCTTCGGCTTGCGAATTAACACCGTAAAGAGCTGCCGCCAAAACTGCACCCGAGTCTCTGCGCGACGGATGCCTTGGTGCCAAGCCACTCGGGCAAATAGCAATAGCTCTTGTTTGAGGGTAAAGTTGCTCCACTGCCGCTTAAAAGAGGGATTGGCGATATTAAGGCACTGATCCATACAGCGTTTGAGATATTTTTGAGGATCGAACATCGTCCACATTGCATCAATATATTCTTCGGCAATCTCGGTCTTGGGCCGCGTGGGAATAAAGTTCATGAGGGAGTTTTGATCGCCAGAGTGCCGATCGTCAAAGTTCGTGTACTCTAAGCGCTCCTCTCGTTCTAGACGATCCCATAGGGCTGTATTGGGGGGTGCCTGAAGGATGCCCAGCATGGGCTGATGGATGCGGGTTGCGTTAACAAAGGTCTGAATGCGATCGCCAGCCCCCTTCCGTTCTCCATCAAACCCAATGATGAACCCTGCATAAATCAGCAGTCCGGCTTCGTTGATTTTCTGACAGGCTTCAATCATGGGGCTGCGGGTATTTTGGAGCTTGCGTGTGACCTTGAGGCTGTCTTCATCGGGGGTTTCAATGCCCAAGAAGACGGCAAAGAAGCCAGAGCGACGCATGAGATCCAGCATCTCTGGATCGTCGGCAAGGTTGATGGAGGCTTCGGTA
The DNA here is from genome assembly GCA_031362245.1 of Acaryochloridaceae cyanobacterium OTE_25_metabat_464. Lineage (GTDB taxonomy): Bacteria > Cyanobacteriota > Cyanobacteriia > Thermosynechococcales > Thermosynechococcaceae > JAAURS01. The sequence continues at coordinate 13,816 of JANLSD010000425.1, forward strand.
ATCAGCACGAAGGGATAGTTGCGCTCTTCCATCCAGGGGATGAGTTCCCGCAGGAACAGCTTCACGTTGCGCTGATTGCCAATAAAGTTATCGTCCACAATGAACAGTGGGCCGCGCCAGCCGAGGTCATAGAGACGCTGAAGTTCGCCTAGGGTTTGGGCGGGCGTTTTGGTACGAGGTTTGCGCCCATACAGCGTAATAATGTCGCAGAATTCGCAGTTGAAGGGACAGCCCCGCGAAAACTGGATGGACATGGTAAGGTATGCCTTTTGCTTCAGCAGATCGAAGCGGGGCATGGGCGTCGAGGTGACATCCGGTTTCTCAGCAGAGCGGAATGTGCCTTGGGGTTCTCCTTGGGCGATCGCCGTCAAAAACATCGGAATGGTGAGTTCCCCTTCATCCAGCACTAAGTACTGTGCCCCTGCACCAAGGGCATCCTGGGGGATAGAAGTAGGGTATGGCCCGCCCACAGCGACCTTTTTACCGAGCGCCACCCCTTTGCGAACCAACGCGAGAAAGTCGATCCGCTGGGCCATCATGGCAGAAATAATGACCAGATCGCACCATTCCCAGTCCGCTTCTGTTTCGGACTCAACATTTCGGTCAGAGAACCGTATCTCCCAATCCTGGGGCAGCATGGAGGCTACGGTAATGATTCCTAACGGCGGCAACAGGGCTTTGAGTCCTGCCATTTGGAGATAGCGGTCGTAGGACCAGAAAGACTGAGGAAATTGAGGATAGAGTAATAGTGCTTTCATAGATCCCTTCCTGCCAATGCAGGCAAAACTACTTTGGCGATAGGTGATGGGAAATGGACGATGGGAAAATCCTAGTTCAATCTGTGCGCATATTTTCATAAACTATAGCGCAAGGCCCAATTGCGCTTGGGTGTTTATTGCTCTGCACCATACTTAAAGTGTCTATGCCTACTCCATTCCCAACGTTGAGTTTACTCAAAGCAGGCAAACCTGTTTCTGAATTTATTCTGGATGGCGATCGCTTTACGATTGGACGGGCATCTGATAATACCTTGGTTTTGGAAGATGAAGCGGTACTGCCCTATCATGCTGAAATTATAGAGCGCAAGGGTAGAGAGCGTTTTGAACTGACGGCTGTGTCAGCAGAAGCAACCATCCGGCTCAGTCGCTATCCCCTCCTATTCAAAGTGCCCTATGGGCTAGCCAATGGGGATATTTTTGAAATAGGTCCCTATAAACTTCAATTTTCTGCTGCCGTTGACATCGCTCTACCCGATGACTGGGGCACACCACTGCCCAGTGCTACTAAAACAGACGCCTTAGAAACCATCGCCTTGCGAGGACGAAACGGACTCACGCTAGGACGCGACCCCCGCAACGATACCGTCATTGACCATCCGGTTGTGGCGCGGTTTCAGGCCAAGATTGAGCTTCAGAATGGAAGCTGGATCTTGACCGATCTCAATTCTTCCGACGGCACCTTTATTAACGATCAGCAAATTCTGCATCCTCACACGCTGCGTCCTGGGGATGAAATTCGGATTGGACCCTGTCAGTTCACGTTCAACTTTGACGAAACCCTGACGCAGCAAAACGAATACGGCAATTTTCGCCTGGATGCTGTCCATCTCACCCGCCAAAGTGCTCGTCATCAAGTGCTATTGGATGACGTCTCACTGTCTATTTTGCCGAGGGAGTTTATTGCGATTGTAGGAGTGAGTGGGGCTGGAAAGACCACGCTTTTAGAGGCTTTGAGCGGATTTCGGCCTGCCCAACGGGGCAAGGTGTTGGTGAATGGTCATGACCTTTACCAAAACTTTAAGGCATACCGAACAGAGCTGGGCTATGTCCCTCAAGAGGACATCATCCACCGTGACCTGACCGTATACCAAGCTCTAGACTTTGCTGCCCGTCTACGTCTACCGAAAGACATTTCTAAAAAAGAGCGGTACCAGCAAATCCAGGCCGTGCTGGCGGACCTAGAACTGACCCATCGTCAGAATGCGCTGGTTAGGGAACTCAGCGGAGGCCAGCGCAAGCGGGTTTCCATTGGGGTTGAATTGTTAACCAAACCCAGCCTGTTCTTTTTAGATGAGGCCACCTCTGGTCTTGACCCTGGCACTGAGAGTCAAATGATGCGGCTACTGCGGCGACTGGCAGACCAAGGCCGCACGGTGATTTTGATTACCCACGCCACTAAAAATGTGATGCAGTGTGATTTGGTGGTGTTCTTGGCGAAGGGGGGCAAGGTCGCCTTCTATGGCCCGCCCCAAGACGCGCTCACCTATTTTGGCGTGACCGATTTTGATGATATTTATCTGAAGCTGGAAGAAGATGTGCGATCGCCCCAACAGTGGCAGCAGCAATACCTTCAGTCCGAGGCATATAGACAGTATGTGGGAAGTCGCCAACCGCACATAACCCCACAACTCGTCACGCAGCAAACAACCCAAAAATCTTCAAAACGCCGCTATAAGCCTTGGGAAAACCAAGGTAGCTCCTTTTGGCGTCAGTTTCTGATTCTCTCTCATCGCAATTTGACGATTCTGTGGCAAGACCGGGCCAGCTTGGTGCTGCTGTTGATCATTGCGCCACTCTTGGGACTGCTGGACTTTGTGCTGTGGAAGCGCGATATTTTTGATGTTGCAACGGGAGACTCCGGTCAAGCATTAACGTTTTTGTTTACGGCTGGCCTATTGGTGGTCATGGTGGGTAGCCTTGCCACCATGCGAGAGATTGTCAAAGAGTCTGAAATCTACTGCCGTGAACGAATGGTGGGGCTTCAGATTTTGCCATACCTGTTATCTAAGGTCTGGTTTTGTGTCGTGCTTGCGCTGTATCAATCAGGAGTCTTTTTCTTTATCAAGACCCTAGTGGTGGACTTGCCTGGCACCCCCGCTGATATCACGGCGCTGTATTTCACCACGTTTTTAACCACCTTAGGCGGCATGATTATGGGGCTATTGGTGTCTTCGCTCTCCACCAACCAAAACGTTGCGCCGCTTTTAACGATTTTGTTTTTGGTGCCCCAGTTCACCTTGGCGGGAGCCTTTATGCCCTTGCCCAGCCTAGGGCCAGCGGGTCAGTGGATGAGTCAATTCACGCTGACCCGCTGGAGTTACGAAACCATGATTACGGTATCTGGGTTTGGGCGAGATGTAGCCCATGACCCGTGCTGGCAGCAGCCGGATGCGGTGCGTCAAAGCTGGGGAGAGTCCCAGAAGTCTAAATGCCAGTGCCTTGGTCCCCATGTGTTTGAACGGTGTTACTTCCCTGGATTGCGTAAAGAATATAGTCCCGCTGTGGCCCAACCCGAACCCGTCCAGCCTAAAGCCCTCGCAAGTCCACCTACAATACCAAAGAGGCTGGTCAGTCGCAATGCGATCGCCAATCTCCGTGACGACTTTACAGCCTATGAAGGACAGGTCAAGTCCTACCGCACCGCCATGACCCAGTGGCAGAGCAAGTTTGGACAGTGGAAAGAAAAACGGGGCAAGGCGATCGCCTCAGCAGAAGCACTCTTAGAACGGGTTCACGCGAGTCAGGGAGATGCCTATGCGGTCAATATTTATACCCACTGGCTCAAAATGGGGCTGCTGCAAGTGGGGATGTTGGGCCTACTCGTCTTCGTCCAAAAGCGTAAAGACAACCTTTAAGGCCATTGAACCCCCGTTCTAACAGTAACAAAATGTTACGAAATCCATAGATATCAATGGGCTTGAGGGGTTTTTCCAAAATTCATTTTTGTTTTTTGTGAATCGTAACTTACAGAAGGTATGCGACCCTTAAGGTACCTGTAATGCTTGCTAATAAAGACTCTCAGTCACTTTTTAAGCCCTGAAAAAATATTAGATCAATAAATTTTTACCAAAAAGTTCTAAAAAGATTATGAAATCTCTATATCTTTTTGGCATTCATCGTTTTATATTTTGCGAATACCCATTAGAATGAACCATTAAAACTTTCTGCCTGTATGGGTTCTGGCTGCTTTGGTGAGATATTCTAGGTAGAAATTCTCACCCACTCATCCAAAACACAACTGGATAACACCGATTGATAACCCCCATTAATGAATCCTTAAAGGAGCTTATGCATGAATAAGGGAGAACTGGTAGATGCGATCGCCGATAAGGCAAGTGTCACCAAAAAGCAAGCCGATGCAGTGTTAAGCGCTGCCCTAGAAAGCATTGTGGAAGCCGTCTCTTCTGATCAGAAGGTGACGTTGGTTGGATTTGGATCTTTTGAAGCGCGTCAGCGTAAGGCAAGAGAAGGGCGTAATCCTAAAACGGGGGACAAAATGCAGATCCCTGCGACGACGGTGCCGGCCTTTTCAGCGGGTAAACTATTCAAAGAAAAGGTTTCTCAGTAAGTGGCCTTATTGAAGGTTTAACGGAATCAACTTGGCTTTACCGCGTCCGCATCATGGTGGCAACTTGGCTTGGGCTGCGGCCCTTGCGGGTTGTCACCCTCACGAAATTTTAGATTTTTCCGCCAGCATTAATCCCCTAGGGCCGCCCGCTTCGGTGTTGGAGGCGATCGCAACGCATCTGAAGGACATCCAAGCCTACCCCGATCCTAATGCGACGGAACTGCGCGCACAGTTAAGTCGGTTTCATCAGGTGCCGATGGATTGGGTGATGGTGGGCAATGGCGCGGCGGAGCTTTTGACTTGGGCTTGCCGCAGTCTCAGCGAGATGGCTGAGGTTCATGTATTGACGCCTGCCTTTGGAGACTATTGGCGAGGGCTGAAGGCATTTGATGCAGCGGTTTGCACCCATTCTGTGATGGATCTGGGTTCACAGGGCGATCGCGATTTTGCCTTGTCGGATCTGCCCCTGCCGAAGAACGGTCTCACCGCAGGATTATTGCTGAACAACCCTCACAACCCGACGGGACAGTTGTTCCAAAAGTCTGAGGTGCTAAAGCTAACGGGTCGGTTTAGCCGAATCGTCATCGATGAAGCCTTTATGGACTTTCTGCCCTCTGGGGATCGGCACAGCTTTATTCCTGAGATTGCGAACCATCCCGCTGTGGTGGTGCTGCGATCGCTCACGAAGTTCTACAGCATTCCTGGGTTGCGCTTGGGCTATGCCATTGGTCATCCTGAGTTGCTGGGGCGATGGCAAGCTTGGCGGGATCCGTGGTCTGTGAATGCCTTGGCGATCGCCGCTGGGGTTGCGGCAGTCCAAGATGAATGGTTTCAGGCCCAAACCTATGCTTGGTTGGCGGAGGCAGTGCCGCAGCTACGGAAGGGGCTAGCCCAATTACCTGGGTTGGAGGTGATTCCAGGAGCGGTCAATTTTGTGCTGGTGCGTTGTGAGGCATCGGTGATGCAGGTACAAGAGTCTGTGTTAAAGCAGCACAAGATTCTGATTCGGGATTGTGTGAGTTTTCCAGAGTTGGGCGATCGTTATTTTCGGGTTGCGGTGCGCACGATTACTGAAAACAAGAGGCTTCTCATGGCGCTGGCAGAGGCCTTAGGGGGATAGAACCTGACCCGTGGTGGCTTTGTTCTGGCTCAAGCAGTAGCGGGTGCGGGTCAATGCCCATCCTACAAAACTTCAGCTTCAGACAATCTACCTTCTAACGGCTCATATTCATCTTCTAGAAGCCATAGTTGAGCCTGTTCATAGGTTTCACAACTCATAATCAACTTATACTGTTCGGCAGGATTAAAAATATGGCAACGACCTGCATTATCGCCTAGCAAAAGAAGAACATAGGGAGGAAATTGCATGGGGTCAACCCAAGCTTCTAGAAAATTCCAGCTATTCTTCACTAGGTCGGGTGCGGGGAATGGGATGGTATCGGTTGTCTGCATCAATCTTTACCTCACCATAAAATAAGGGAATCGTTGAACCGTCGTGACTAATACGAACACCGATCGCCTCTGGGAACAATAGCCCATAACGATCATAGCCTCTGGCAAATCCGGTGTAAGACCCTCTCTCTATGATAGCTTGAGCAACTCTAAGGAGGGTTGACTCATCGTAAAATACATGAACTGCCCTACCCCGCCTCAGTAACCGCTTGGTTTGTCCTGTATCTGGCAGATGTTTCGCGAGGTGCCTGGAATCTAGGAAGATGTCGCGATCAATACCACTCATGGGATTTAGGTAGCATTATTTGCCCTACGAACCCTTTTGATTTTGACAGCGAAAGCGTCCAGCAATGAAGTCTCGCTGCTGACTGTGCTTCGTTTTACGTCCAGTAACGCGCTTGCGCCACAGTTTGAAGCTAGAGGCTTTCATTTCTCGGCGCATCAGGGCAATGACGTGCTTTTCTGATAGCCCAAACTGAAGGGCGATCGCCTCAAACGTCGTCCTGTCTTCCCAGGCCATTTCAATAATGCGATTGATCGTTTCACTATCCAGATCTGGCAAATTCACAGGCAATAGCGCTTAGATTGTGGTTAAGTATTTCTTTAATAGCGTAACCTAATCCAATCCAGCCTAGATGAAACCCTCCGCTGCTGTGAGCCAAGCATAATCATGAATGTTCTAGCGCCAATAACCTCTGTAGGCAGTTTTGGGCGTGATTAAAGATCAAAACCAGACAACCTATAGAGCATCCCAAATTGTCAATCACTATGCACAGCTCAATACCCTTCAGCCCGCCGAAAAAGCAATCCTCAACCTGCTAAAAGGTCAGTCTTCCAATATCAAAATGCTTGATATTGGGGTAGGGGGTGGTCGCACAACCCAACACTTCTCTAAAATCACATCAGAATACATTGGCATAGACTATTCTGCTGAAATGATTGCGGCCTGTAAGAAACGGTTTTCAGCCTCTTCTGCAAATGTGCAGTTTGAAGTCTGTGATGCTAGAGATCTGAGTCAATTTGTAGATCATTCCTTTGATTTTATTCTGTTTAGTTTTAATGGGATAGACTACACCTCCCATGATGATCGTCTTAAGATTTTTAAAGAAGTTAAAAGAGTAGGTAAATCCGGAGGATATTTCTGTTTTTCTAGCCATAATCTTCAAGGGTTTGAGCATGAATTTAATATTAGAAAACAGCTCAACCTGAACCCATTAAAAACCTATGTCAACTTAATGATGTTTGCATTACTAAAGGTCTTCAATCGCTCAATAAGTTTGACTGGGTTACATGCTGCGGACTATGCAATTGTTCGGGATGAGTCCCATAATTTTAGGTTAAATACCTACTATGTAAGACCAAAAGAGCAGTTGCATCAATTGGGTTTTGATTTCAGAGATTGCAAGGTTTATTCATGGAGAAATGAATGGGAAATTGCAAGTGATGCTGAGCTTGATTCAAATTGTGATATGTGGCTTTATTATTTTTGTGTGATTCGGTAGGGGCAAAAGTAGCATTTTAAGGTTTCCTTAAGATTTAATAGAAGAAGTCATCAAACGGACTCCTTGTTGAAACACTACTCGGCGCAAAGGCCCATCATTATGGTCAACGTTCAACCCCAATCCAACGCTCCAATCCTTAGCGCCGAGTCAGCCAACCCCCAAGATCAGCCTCAAAGCTTAGACACCTACTATCAGCAGGTTAAGCAGATCATTTTGGCACGGCAAAGCGCCATCACAGGGCTATTGCCTGCCAGCACCGCCGTCAACGCCCACGGAGACTACACCGATGCCTGGGTGCGCGATAACGTTTACAGTATCTTGGCAGTCTGGGGACTCGGACTCGCCTATCGCAAAGTAGATGACGACCAAGGCCGCGCCTACGAACTAGAGCACAGCGTCATTAAACTCATGCGAGGGCTGCTCACCGCCATGATGAAACAGGCCCACAAGGTAGAGCGCTTTAAAGAAACCCAAGCGCCCCTGGATGCCATGCACGCCAAGTACGACACCCACACCGCCAATGCAGTGGTGGCAGATAACGAATGGGGACATCTTCAGCTCGATGCAACGTCCCTATACCTGCTGATGCTGGCCCAGATGACCGTGTCTGGATTAGAAATCATCCAAACCCTTGATGAAGTCGATTTTGTCCAGAACCTAGTCTATTACATCGGTCGTACCTATCGCACCCCAGACTATGGCATCTGGGAGCGCGGCAACAAAATTAACCACGGCAACCCCGAACTGAATACCAGTTCCCTCGGTATGGCGAAAGCAGCCCTAGAAGCGGTGGATGGACTCAACCTGTTTGGTCTGAGGGGTGGGACAAAAAGTGTGATTCATGTCTTGCCCGATGAAGTCGCGCGATCGCGCACCACCCTCAGCTCCCTTCTGCCCCGAGAATCCAACTCCAAGGAAATTGATGCCGCATTGCTGAGCGTCATTGGCTTTCCGGCCTTTGCCGTCGAAGATCGGGCCATTGTGAATCGCACCCGTCAAAAAATTCTTGATAAATTAGCCGGTAACTATGGCTGCAAGCGTTTCTTACGGGATGGACACCAAACCGTCCTAGAAGACACCAGCCGTCTCCATTACGAGCCAGAAGAACTTCAAAAATTTGAACACATCGAGAGCGAATGGCCTCTCTTCTTTACCTATCTGATTCTGGATGGACTGTTTCGGGGGGATACGGCCCAAGTTGAAACCTTTCGCCAGCAGATTAAGCCCTTATTTGTAGAGCATAACGGCTGGTCCCTGCTACCAGAACTGTATTACGTCCCTGCCGATAAAATTGCTGCCGAAAAAGCAGCACCCCATAGCCAAACGCGTCTCCCCAACGAAAATATTCCGCTGATATGGGCACAGAGCCTTTATATCCTGGGCGAACTCATCTTTGAAGGCTTTATTGCTCTAGGCGATGTAGACCCTCTTGGGCGGCATCTGCGCCTAGGGCATGCCCCTGCCCCCGTGGTGCAAATTGCGCTGCTGGCAGAGGATGAAACCTTGCAGCAGGAATTACGCGCCTTTGGTGTAGAAACCCAAACCCTTCAACAAATTGAGCCAATCCAGGTTTTAGATGCGGCGGCCTTAGCACGAGCCTACAGCCATCTCGGGAAAAATCGTCAGATGGGCTTGAGTGGACGCCCTATTCGTCGTCTGCGCGGTCTCACTACAGCCTGTCTCTATCGGTTTCAGGGACAGACTAAGGCATTTTTGCCAGCATTCCTCGATCGCACCCAGTTTTACCTAACCCTGGACTATCACTTTCTGGTAGATCAAATTAAAACCGAACTCACCTATATCCGCCGTCACTGGTCGCATTTGGGTCGCCCCACGGTGACGCTGATGCTCACCAAAACAATGCTCTTGGGTGGACGTAAGCCACTGCTGAATTTATTTCAGGCGCTGAATAGCGGCGAATGTAATGGGGTAAAGGTGAAACTAGGGCCACTTCAGCAACTCTTGCTGATGGCTGGGGTTGAGCGTATGGACGCCCTGCGAGAGTTTGAGTTTTCGCCTTCAGATGGGATGGATCCCCATCAGGTTTCAATTTATTTACCCTTAGATCCGGCCAACTGTAAGCCATTAACCTATGCCCTGGAAATGAGTTTGGAGCGCGAAACGGATGTTCCGCGCCTATTGACTCGGCTGAAGCAGTCTACGAACCTCTACGAACAGGTGGAGTTATTGCAAACCCTGATTCACCTTAAGGGTTTGGCCTTTGATACAAGAATGGGCGATTTGACACTCCCTAGACTTCGATCGCAGGTCGTCACGGTTCAGGTTTTGCTCAATGAGGTGTACGACAAAGCAGGCGAACTGCGGCTCTGGAGCATCATCCGGCGTATTGCAGGACTAACGAACAAGGTGGATATTACCCTCTCAGATGCTTTAACCCATATTTTGGTGCGTCAGCGTCAGGTGGCGGTGGGCAAGTCCTATAGTGCCGAGTCACTGATTTCGCGGCCCATGTCGCACTTTGAAATCATGGAAAAAATTGCGGTGTTTTGCCGAGAAGATATCCGCGATCGCGCGCTGACCCAAGAGGTCATCATTTATCTGGATCTACTCATTAAAGCTGAACCCAAGCTATTTGAAGGATTGCTCACCCTGCGGGTAGGGTACTTTATTTTACTCATGATCAGCGAGCTAGCCAGTGAGCAACACCTCACCCATGATGAAGCTTACGAGCAACTCATGAACCTGAGTCCCTTTGAGGTCAAAGAACGACTCCGCAAAGCATTAATTGACTATGAGGTGCTGAACCAAGAGCTTTTGAGTCAGGAGTCTTTACACCTGAGAAGTCCACAGCAGTCGATTGACTGGATTGTGAAGCCAGAAAGCAACGCGGCGGAGGAACAACCGGGGAGTAGCTGGCACCATAAGCGCAAACTACAGGGGATGTTGAATCGATTACCGCCCCAATTTTATCCAAAGGTGTGGCAATTGCTCAAACACTGTAAGGGCATCATTATTGGGGATAAGCTAGAGCGACGCAATCGCTTGGACAGCAAGGCGATTCTTTCTGAAATGACACCTGGTGAAACGAATTTTGCCCTGCGTGTTGAGCATTTGCTCAACAAAATTAATGCCCCGCAGTACCGTCAGCTCAACATCGAAACGCTGATGGAGCTGGCAGCCATTGTGGAAGCAAATCCTAACTTTTATCTAGAAGATTATTTGGTGATGGATGTGTTGATTGGACATGGGGTACGGCTGGCGTTTTTGGAGCAGTTTAAAGAACGAGGCGATCGCTATGATGACTATAAGAGCCAAGCCTGGGATGACTTCTACGATAGCTCCCCTCTGAGATGTGCGGAGTACACTGCCGCTGCTCTCAAATACCTCACAGAATTAGGGACTGAAGTTGCAGAAGTTGCTGTGCCTTAAGTCCTATCAATCTAGAACATTGTGATTCAGGAAAAACGAAAATGCCCATCATTACCGGATTATCAGGCAACGAGATTTATTGCCTAGCACGCCAAGGCTTTACCCCCGGCGATCTCGTCATCGGCAATAGCGTCATTTCCATTGGCCTGCTGGGCACGATTGGTTCCGGTCTCAAAACCCTATTTGGCGGCGAAGTCTCTCAAGTCACCCGCGTTATTCTTGAAGGTCGCCAACGGGCCTATGCCCGCATGCAAGAAGAAGCTACGCGCCACGGCGGCATCGGCATCACAGGGGTTTCCAATGAACTGATTGTCCACGGCACTAATATTGAATTTCTGGCGATCGGTTCCTGTATTCATCAATCGGGTGCAAAAACAGAACAGATTGAATTTTCAAGCTCCGCCGATGGGCAAGCCCTCTATTGCCAAATTGATTCTGGATTTGCACCCAAACATTTTGTTTTTGGCAATGTGGCCTATTCTATTGGGGTGGGTGGCGGTATTGTAGGCAGCCTCAAGAGCCTTGCCAGAGGCGAAATCAAAGAATTCTCCCAGATCTTTAACGAAACCCGTCACCTCGCTCTCAAACGGATCAAATCCGAAGCACGGGCCTTTGGAGCCAATGCCGTTGTGGGCATCAAAACCTCTATTCTTCCCCTCGCTGGAATGCAGGAAATGTTGATGATTGGCACTGCCTCTGAGCACCCAGCCCTGCCCAAAGGCTATTACGACAGTCCTGTAACCAGCGACCTCACCAACGAAGAAATGTGGTGCCTGATCAATCAAGGCTATATGCCTGTTCAGTTGGTCTTGGGCGTTTCAGTCTATTCCCTGGGCCTTGTCGGCGGCATCACTTCATTCTTTAAATCCTTCGTGCGCGGTGAAATCAACGAACTCACCTCTCTTATTTATGAAGCTCGGGAACAGGCACTCGCCCACATCACCGAAGACGCAAAACGCTGTAATGCCGATGAAGTGGTGGGCATTAAAACCTATGTGTATAACCTGGGTGGTGGGATTATTGAATTTCTGGCGATCGGCACAGCCGTCAGAAAAATGCCCAACGTGGGCACCCAGTCCGATACTCTCATCCCCCAAGCCATTATTCGAGATCAAGATACCTTTATCAATACAGCAGAAACCACCTCTGCTTCGTCCCTCAATCAACCTGCCAACAGTACAAATTTTGTCTCTGTTTTTGTGGGCTTTGGCGTTTTTGCACTATGGTTCGTTTTCGTCATCATCCGTATGTTTGTGGGTTAAACTTTTCTCCCACTTTTTTCTCTAATGTGTACACACAAGTTGGATTCTCGCTGAAAACCCTGCATTACCCCCCTCAATCCCCCCTTATAAAGGGGGGAAGAACATGGACTGGCTCCCTCCCCTTTATAAGGGGAGGGTTGGGGTGGGGGAATGCAGGGTGATTGAACTTAGTCCCATTAGTCATTTCAGACTTGTATATACACCGCAGGGGTGAGACTTTGAGTTCAGCAGCTTTCCGTGTTAAGCGTTATCCCTTAAACGTTTCGGTAATGCGTCGCATCGCTCCTACCACATTGGCACGGCTATTGAACGCCGAAATGCGGAAGTAGCCTTCCCCTGCGGCACCAAATCCAGAGCCAGGGGTACCCACCACATTGCAGGTGTGCAAAAGCTTATCAAAGAAATCCCAGCTAGAGAGTCCATTGGGCGTTTGCACCCAAACGTAGGGCGCATTTACACCGCCGTACACCTTTAACCCAGCGGCAGTAAGTTGCTCCCGAATGATGGTGGCATTTTCGAGATAGAAGCTAATTAGCGCCTTGATTTGCGCCTGACCTGCTGGGGAATATACTGCTTCAGCACCCCGCTGCACAATGTAAGATACCCCATTGAACTTAGTAGACTGGCGACGATTCCAGAGTTTCCACAGTTCTACATCGGAACCATCAGCCGCTTTACCCATTAAGGTTTTGGGCACGACGGTTAGCGCACAGCGGGTTCCCGTAAAGCCTGCATTCTTAGAGAATGACCGAAACTCGATCGCACAGTCCCGCGCCCCTTCTATTTCGTAGATGGAGTGGGGGAGGTCTGGGTTGGTAATATAGGCTTCGTAGGCCGCATCAAAGAAAATGATGGAGCCGTGGGCTTTGGCATAGTTTACCCAGGCGGTGAGATGTTCACGAGTGGCAACCGCTCCCGTAGGATTATTGGGGAAACACAGGTACACCAAATCCACCTTTTCGGTCGGGATCTGGGCGGTAAAGTCATTCTCTGCGGTAATGGGTAGGTAGACTAACCCCTCGTACTCGCCTTTGTCATTGGCATCGCCCGTATGGCCTGCCATGACGTTGGTATCCACATAGACCGGATACACAGGATCGGTGACGGCGATGGTGTTGTTATCGCCAAAAATATCTAGGATATTGCCGCAGTCGCATTTGGAGCCATCGGAGATGAAGATTTCGGAGGCATCGATGTCACAGCCACGGGATTGGAAATCGTGCTGGGCGATCGCCGCTCTCAGCCACTTATATCCCTGTTCTGGCCCATAGCCCTTGAACTTGGTGCGATCGCCCATATCCTCCACGGCCCGGATCATCGCGGTACGGCAGGCTTCGGGCAAAGGCTCGGTGACATCGCCAATGCCAAGGCGAATAATAAGCGCGTCTGGATTTTGCTTGGCAAACTCATTGACGCGCCGTGCAATTTCAGGAAACAGATAGCCTGCTTTGAGCTTGAGATAATTATCGTTAATCGTTGCCATAGTGACTTGGAATGAAGAATGACTGTGTAGGCATGGCCTTCAACAGCTTAGGCTATTTTCTGAGTTGAAAACGATTGCCGATTCCATTCCCTCATGCTTCCCGAATCAGGCGATCAATTTCCCAAGCCACTTCAGGGGCCGTCTTGTCCCAGTAATGGGTATGGGCACCGACGCCCAAGCAAAACTCTCGACGGATATCATCTGGATCTTCTGAAATATAGCTGGGTAAATTCTTATTATTAGGTGGTTTTTTTAGATTGACCGTAAGCCACTGGTCAATTGCTCGATCCGATCGCCAGAGATACCGCCCTACATAGTCCCCACTACGAAAGGTATTCACCCATGCCCGCACTCCCAGCAAATCTTGGGGAGAAGGATTTGCCTGGGGCGCAATGTCTAAAGTCGTGTCCGTCGAAACAGGATTTTGAATTGCCCACTGATAAAGATGGGGGAACGCAAAGCTGTAAAGCTGACGAATGGGGGAACCCATCGTAAACAGATAGACATTCTGAGACGCCTCCATCTGTGCCAAGGCGGGATCTGGGTCAACTTTTAAGAACCTTAGTAAATCGGCGCTGATTACGGTGCCTTGGCTATGGGCCACAATTACAAATGCATCATAGGGCGTTTTATCTGGGTTGGTCTCATGACACAGATATCGGAGCAGCGAAACGTAGCGGGCATAAATCCGAGCACTTGGATTATCCTCTCTTGGGTGGAGCCTCAGATAATTATCCACATCTAAAACAGCATCAAGCACACCCCTTAGACCTAAGGAAATTTGATCTAAGCGCCCGCCAAAGGCAATTAAACTGGTGGCAGACGCGGTTAATAGCCCAGCGACTACGGCTAACAAAGGTCCCGTTGACTTGGCGATTTCCTTCATCCAAGGGAAACAATGGATTAAAAGAGATTCTTTATTGCCCCAGAGTAAGGAAATTCCATCGATTGTACCCACCAAAAACAGAATGGGAATCCCCCAGGAAATGATCACATCCCCTGGCCCTAAAATCAGCAGAAATCCATTGTTAAGCCAATTTCCAATACCCTTGGTAAACTCACGCTTAGCGTCTTGCTCCTTTGGCGTTGGTTTTGGATCTTGTTCAGGGTCTTGAGGATTGGGGGCGGGAGCAAAAACTTCTGTGAGGATAGAAGGCACCAACGCCCATAGCAGTAAGACCAATGCCGTAATCGTCGCAATAATGATCAGTAACCCCAAGGCTGAACCTGAAAAAACCGTGAGGCGCTGGGCAAAATCAGCGGCATCAAACTCGGCTTTAACATTCTTGAAAAACCAAAGGGGTTTGTAAAAGATATCGGAGGGCAATAGGGGCACCGATAGACGGGCAAGGGCTGTCCACAGCGAGAGGGTTAATAAGGAAAATAAAAGCGAAGGCAGTGCTAGGGCAAACCGTGCTGTCCAGGCCGCTTGTTTTGCTAGTTTTTTTGAGCTGGGAGTTTTGATTTGGGCGATCGCCAATCCTGCAAAAACAAGTGTCGAAAAATACAGCCCCAAAAAGCCTAGCCATCCGCCTAGCAATATTAAATAGATGATCTCAATCATCTGCAAACTCACCTGCATCATGCCAATGCGAGTATTGGGCGATGAACAGACTAACCAAACAATAGGGACGCTTAGAAGTAACCCTACGGCGATCGCAAAGGTATCAGCGCCCGGTCGGTGACGGCTATATGGTTTGACCAAAATCACCCAAATTATCGCACTCAGCAGTGCAACCCATTCCAAAGTCAGCCAGCGATAAGCGCCCAATTCTATCCCCGTGTGAAATGCTCCAGCCACAAACGCATCAACGCCCAATGCAATCAGAAGCCCCAGGCAAAACGGCCCCAGGAGCCAGCTCGAAAGATCGGTTTTATTGCGATGTAGAAAACGATACCCGACAAAAATCGTTAGCAATAACCCCGTACTAATGGCCGCCACTAGGCCAGTGCTCGATTCTGGAATACTTCCTGGCAGGCTCATCAGCGCGACAACCAGTAAACATAGGTTCAAAATGGGTAGAAATAAGGACAAAATCCGACCCGCAATGGCTTGGGTTGAGCTGTACCATGCCCAAATATTGAACCCATTGCCAAATTTCTGTTCTTTGGAGATTACTTGATGTTCTGCACGCATCAAATCAACGGACTGACGCCCTAAACTACCCAGGTGAAATAACAGTTGATAGAGTTCCCCAAAAATACGGACAAAGCCAGAACCCAGTCGGGAGAGGTCTGCCCAGTACATTTCGTAGATATCTACCTGGACTTTGGTTTTGACATTAGTGTGTGGGTCAATGGTTGTGCATTGCCCTTCTAAACAGATACTGTCGTAAGTTGACCGATGTTTATATGCTTCGATCTGATCTCGCATAAACAAGTAGTCGGGCTTGCATACCGGATCCTTTGGATCTAAGGGTTTACCCGTCAGGAGACGCCGCATATATGGCCCGCGTTCATCCGCAGATTGCCATAGCTTAGAGCAAAAATCTGCGAAGGCTTTAGGCTGAAGCTTCGCTAAAGCCTTCAATACAAATTCATTCCAGCCCGAAAAAATCTGAATATTGATCTTAGCTTGGGGCTTGACGGGTGCAACCTTGACCCGAATAAACCGTTCATTAAACGGGGCATAGGTCGATTGAGTTGGGTCAGTTTGGGCCAGCAATAGATTGGCGATCGCCCGTGCCGAATCAAAGGGCTTCTGGTCAGAGATCCCATGAACCGCAATCACAGCAATTTTCTTGACTCGCTCAACCGTAGGGGTACCCTGGGGGTTCGTCATGACGTTTTGTATCCTTAAGAATCAAAAATAAAGGTTCTGACGTCAATTAGGGAACACACTGACTTTGATAAATGCATACAAACTCAATCAGAATCTTATTCTGGAACTTGAGAATGTATCTATTGTTCTGCACAAAAATTTGTAGAAAACACTAGAATTAACTCAATGTTTGCTCTATCACCCGCTGTGCCATCAGTTTTGCGCGACATAACTTATCTCAATGCCCTAGAGAGCATTTTTCTGGTGTATAGACGAGTTGGACTGAAACTAATCAGTACATTCTGGGAAAACTAGAGCTAAGAAGTGCAGCAGAATATCTATCGCCCTTAGATTGTCTTAAAGCAAAACACCATGAAAACCCTCACTCCCGTTTTTGGCCTTAGCCTTTTGTTGGTTTCTAGCCTCATTGCGCCTTTGGGTGCTCAGGCAAAACCCCTGTTCTCCTCTTCTCCCCAGCAGCAAGAAACCTTACCCAATTCTTCAACATCCCTACCGGATAATTCACCGATTCTGTCAGATACTTCGGCCTCTATGCCTAAAAAAATGGCGGCGTATCGGGACTGCATCAACGCCAACGCCAACGTCAATGGCGCAGATTTTAAACAGGTCAATAAATTCTGTTCCTGCGTGGCAGATCAAAGCATTCAGGGCAGCACAGGCAGTTTGAGTGACTGTGCAACGGCAAGCAGTGGTGGCGGCGGTGGCGCAATGAGCGTCATTGGAGAAGTGGCACCCTCGGTGATTTCAGGCGTAATCTCAGGGATCGGAAGCCGTAGGAACAACGGCGGTGGTGGCTTATTTGGTGGTGGCGGTGGCGGCATTCTGGGTGGTCTCGGCGACCTCTTGGGTGGTGGCGGCGGTCTCTTGGGTGGCGGAGGAAACAACAACGACAACAACGACAGCGGCGGCGGTGGATTCAGCATTCGTGATTTGCTGAAGAATCGGTTGTAGAGAAGGTTTTGAAAGGGCGCAAACATTGCGCCCTTTCAGTCATTAAAGGCTCGTAGGGGCGCAATGCCTTGCGCCCTTTTTGCTTATTGATTCGCCAACCGACCATCTTCCATATAGACAATGCGATCGGCAATATCTAGAATCCGGTTGTCGTGCGTCACCATTAAGATTGTGCAGCCCTGTTCTTTTGCCAACTTTTGCATCAGCTCCACTACATCGCGTCCCGATTTTTTGTCGAGGGCAGCAGTGGGTTCATCCGCCAGCACAATTTTCGGGGCTGAGACTAAGGCACGGGCGATCGCCACTCTCTGCTTTTGCCCACCCGAAAGATTGTCGGGGTAGTAGTTGAGGCGATCACCCAGTCCTACTTCTTCTAACATGGCCTGCGATCGCCCCAACATCTCTTCCACACTCAGGTTAGGATGCAGTTCCAGACCCATACGGACGTTTTGGATTGCAGTGAGGCTGCTGTGTAAATTATGGGCCTGAAAAATATAGCCGTGGTGACGACGGGCTTGGGTGAGTTGAGCTGCACTGGCTCCACAAAGCTCTTGGCCTAAGATTTTGAGACTGCCAGACTGAGCCGATCGCAAACCGCCTGCCAACGTCAACAGCGTGGTTTTACCGGAACCCGATGGCCCTGTCATGATGATGATTTCGCCTGCGTTGATGTCTAGGCTGATATCAAATAACACCTGTTTGCGAAGTGCTCCATGACCAAAGTAGTGATCGAGATTTTGGATTTCAATAACTGGAAGGGTCTCTGTGGCCTGCGTTTTTTCAGCGAGGGCGGTGAGGGTCATAGGTCAAGTGGGATAGGGGACTAAAACATATCGGCAGGGTCGGCGGACTGGAGTTTGCGGGTGGCGATCGCCCCAGACATCATGCACATCACCAGGGTGAGCATCAGTACAAACACCACTCGCCCTAGGGTCATAAAAATAGGGAGTGAAGTTGCTTTGGAAGCCAATTGATACAGCACTAAAGGCAATCCCACGCCAGGGATAAAGCCCAGGACGGCTAAAATGACGGCTTCTTCAAACACCACGCTCAGCAAGTACCCGTTGTTGTAGCCCATCGCTTTGAAGGTGGCGTACTCTTTGAGGTGAGCGTTGACATCGGTCGAGAGCACCTGGTAGACAATCACTACCCCCACAAAAAAGGCCATAGTAGTGCCCATCCCAAAGATGAATCCGATTGGGCTTTGGCTTTTCCAGAAGTCTTCTTCCACCTTGACCAGTTCAGCGTGGGTTAGCACTCTGACATCATTGGGCAAATAGCTTCGCAGGGTAGCGGCAACCTGCTGTGGATCCGCTCCGGGTTGAAGCTTAAGGAGACCCATGCTGACGCTGCCTGCCTCGCGTCTGGGGAACAGCCGTAAAAAGTTTTGGTCGCTGGTCATCAGGGTTCCGTCCGCTGCAAAGGAGGAACCCAGGGTGAACAATCCCGCAATATGAATCGTCCGGCGCTCAATTTCGGTCGCGACGGGGGTGCCCTGCTGAAACGCGGCGATCGCCTTCTCGTACTCTCCACGCGTGGTGCGGTCAAACAGCACCCGATCAGGGAGCTTGACGGATGCTAGATTCTGGTTCACTTCAGGCAAGTTGAACGCGGGTTGATTGGGGTCAAACCCGATGGCCTGTAGCTGCCTTTCTTGTCGCGTTTGGGGATTTTTCCAGGAAATGAGGTTGGAGTAGAGTGCTGCCGCAGACTGTACCCCTGGCACGTCTAGCGTCTGGTACAGTCTGCGCCGCGAAAAGGTGGACAGAAACTGCATGTTTCGCATCTGCGGACTGACCAATACAATGTCCGTTTGCAGCGATCGACTCAAACGGGTGTTGCTATCGTAGAGGGCATTCTGGAAGCCGAGCTGCATAAACATCAGCACGTCGGCAAAGGCAATTCCGGCTAGGGCGACCAGTAAACGCCCTCGGTCATGGCGTAGTTGCAGCCATCCCAAGGGCGTTCGGTGTTGAAGGGACGTGAGCAACTGTTTCATAACGCAATGGCCACCTGAACCTGTAGATTGGTGAACTTGGCTGCTTTGCGACTCGACTCGGCATCTAAGGCCACATGGACTTCCACAATACGGGAGTCAATATTGGAACTAGGGTCTGTGTTGATGACGTTCTGGCGCTGGATCTGCCAGCCCGTGCGGGAGACGGTTCCCGTTAGTTCTCCTGAAATGGAATCACTGGTGATGCGGGCTTTTTGTCCTACTTTTACCTTGCTGAAATCACTCTGGTACACTTCCGCAACGGCATCCATTTGAGTGGTTTGCCCCAGCTCCACAATCCCATCGGTGGAAGACACAACTTCCCCCGCATGGGTATGAATCTTCATCACCATGCCGTCTTGGGGTGCTTTGACATAAGCCTGGTCTAGGTTGGCTTTGGCCTGCTTGGCTGCGGCGATCGCCTGATCCACCTGTACATCCACAGGCCGCACCTCTGCCACTTGGTTTAAGGTTGCATTGGCCTGCTGCACCTGCTGGCTTCCAGAGGAGATGGTGCGCTGAAGCTTCGTTTGCGCCTGATTAATTTGACGTTGGGCCGTGAGATTGATTCGGTTGAGCACCGCTTGGGCTTCTTCGACTTGCTGCTGAGCCGTATCGAGGGTGAGCCGCTTGCCGTCTAACTCTGATTTTGAGATGCCACCTTGGGCCTGAAGCTGTTGGTAGCGACTAAACTCCGCCTGAGCATTTTTGAGGGTCGCCTGAATTCGGCGGATGGTGGCTTCTTGGGACTGGCGATCACCATCCCACTGGGCCTGCACCCGTGAAATCTCATCGGCCTGGGACGCGCGATCGTTCTCTAGCTCCACCTGAGTCTGTCGTGACTTTGCCGCCTGAGCATTAATTTCCCCTGTTTTGGCTCCTGAGCGCACCTGCACCCACTTGGCTTGCGCTAACTGTACCTGTTCTTGGGCTTCGTCTAGAGCAGCCTGGAGGCGATCACGGCTATCCAAAATGGCGATGGTTTGTCCGGCTTTGATGCGATCGCCTTCCTTCACCAAAAGCCGATCCACGCGGTTGCCGTTATTTGAAGTGGGTGCTGAGAGCTTAATGACCGTACCCTTGGGTTCCAGCCGCCCCAGGGCCGTAACGGTTTTCGCCTGCACCAACCCTGAAGACTCAGCCGCCGCACCCACCGACGAAGCTTGACCCTTCCCAAAGAGATACAGCCCCGAACCCATCAGCCCCACAACCCATACTATTGCGAAAACTTTCCCATATCGAGACAAGACAGAAGCTTTGGGTTCTATTGCACCGTGCGCCATAAAGCACCTTCCAGGTCAAATTAAACACTAAACTATACAGTCTAGTGTTGCTGTATCTAAACTAAACTGAGTAGTATAGTTATGTCAAGTTCTACGGCAACCGCATTTTGCGCGATACTTCAAGGTATGGAACAACACACCCTCAGTAAACCCAGTCGTCAGCTATCCCCCGAAAAAGCCGAAGCTATTTTAGGCGGAGCGATGCAAGAATTTTTAGCCTGTGGCTATGCCGCCACCAGTATGGATCGAGTTGCGGCGACCGCAGGGGTTTCTAAGGCCACGGTGTACAGCCATTTCCTGGACAAAGAAGGGTTATTTAAAGCGTTGATCGAACAGCTTGTCCAAAAGAAATTTCGATCCATTTTTGGGCCTGTTGAAGATCAGCACCTCCAAGGGAATCCAAGGGCTACTTTGACCCAGATTGCCAATAACGTCCTAGATTCAGGAATGGGAGATTCGCAGTATGTCAATTTTATGCGGCTGATTATGGGAGAGTCAGGGCGCTTTCCAGAGTTGGCCCGTACTTTTGTGCGGAATGTAGAGGCATCTGCCTGTCAATTTTTTAAGCAATATCTCCACAACAATGCTGAAGTGCTCCAATTGCCGGATCCTGAGGCTTCGGGGCGCATTTTCATTGGGGCGCTGGTTCATTATTTGATTGTTCAGGAGATGCTGCACGGGAAAGACATTATGCCAATGGAGCGTGATCGCCTGATCGACAGTCTCATTTTTCATATTTGTCCTAGATCATGTTCGGCCAAATGAGGCGGAGGGTTAGAGAATGTATAACTTACAGAATTTGTTGCAGCATTAGGGCCATCTGCTGAAGATAGAGATAGTCTTAGAAATTGATGATGCGTAATCTGGGTGACGGTTCGCTCGGTGTCGGTGCAGTCACGTAGATTCTTCGCCCAAATTGGATGAAGTTGGTAAACTAAAAAGACTCATAGCTGTTGATCGCCTCAGTCTACATTGAGAGACTGAGGCCCTTTAGCCCGCTGTTTTGCTTTCTAGCACAGATGGTTCAATGCGCTCAGCGCCTAAGATGTCTACATCCGTTTTTAGATCAAGTTCACACAACAGCCTTTAAATTTTTCTGTTTCAAGATTGCTGTTTCAAGACGAGTTAAGAGAATAAAATTATGTCTGTCGAAATTTTAGCAAAGCCTTCAACGGTACGTAAGTTAGCGCCACGCTATAAGGTGCTGCTACACAACGATGACTTCAACTCAATGGAGTATGTGGTTGCCATCCTGATCAAAACGATCCCCAATCTGACGGAACCCCAAGCCCTCAACGTCATGATGGAAGCCCATAACCACGGGCTAGCGCTGGTCATTGTCTGTGCCCTAGAACACGCTGAATTTTACTGCGAAACCCTGCAAATGAATGGGCTACTCAGTACCATTGAGCCAGACGAGTAGGCGGCTAAGTTACTTGCTTTAACCGCGCCATAAAAAAGCCATCCATTGCGTGCTGATGGGGCCAAATCTTGATCCAGCCTGATTCGGTTTGGAGAGGGGCAAGGATGGGATTGAGGGCTACGCTTTCGAGCTGCCATTGCGGGTGCTGACCTAGAAAATGGTTAATCACATCTTCATTTTCTGCGGGATGGAGCGTACAGGTAGCGTACACAATCACGCCCCCTGGCTTGACCTGTTGGGTGGCAGCACTCAGCAACTGGGTTTGCAGTTCAGCGAGTTCTGTTACCGATTCTGGGGTTTGTCGCCAGCGGGCATCGGCGTGGCGGTTCAGGGTTCCTAGCCCAGAGCAGGGGGCGTCTATCAACATGTAGTCCGCCAGCGGCAGTTCAGAAGATGGGTTACGTCCATCGCCTTCCCGGAGGTTGACGGTGCTGATTTGCAGGCGCTGAAGGTTTTGTTGCAGACGCTTGAGGCGGGAGGCGGTGCGATCGCAGGCCCACACTACCCCTTGCCCTTGCATCAGTTCCACCAAATGGGTGGTTTTACCGCCTGGTGCAGCACATAGGTCAATCACCGTAGACCCTGGCGTTGGATTCACCAAATGCCCCACCAGTTGAGCACTGGCTTCTTGAATGGTCCACCAGCCTTCGGTATAGCCAGGGAGTTGGTGAATGGGGCCAGGGTTGCCCACGATTCTAAGGGCTTGGGGTAAGGGCGGTAGGGGCGTTGTGGTGACGCCGTGGTCGGCAAACGCAGCTTGAACGGTGTCGCGATCGGTTTTGAGGGGATTGATTCTGAGATCGATACTGGGGGATTGATTGAGAGTAATGCAAAGCTGTTCAGCGCCTTCTAAGCCCAGGCTATCTACCCAGGTTTGGACAATCCAACTGGGGTAGCTATGCAATACACCCAGGCGATCGACGGGATCTGAGGGCAAACGGAGGGGATCTTGGGTTTCTCTGAGGCGTAAATACTGACGCAGTAATCCATTTACAAAACCGGAGAGACCTCCCATTTTGTTTTGCTTGAGCAGATCTACGGTGGTATTGACTGCTGCGGAGGGCGGAATTTGTTCTAGGTACCGGAGTTGGTATAACCCTAGGTGTAACGTGGTGCGGACATCTGGGGGCTGGCTGAGGGCGGGTTTACGACCCAGTTGGTCGATGAGGGTATCGAGCGATCGCAGTCTTCGCACGCACCCGTACACCAGTTCCGTCAATAAACGGCGATCGGCGTTGGAGAGGGTATGGTTTGCAAGGACACGATCAAGTGCTACGTCGGCAAAGGCTCCTTTATGGACGGCTTTGAGGGCGATAAAGGCAGATTGTCGGGCAGAAAGGGGGGGGGAAGGCTTGGCTGGATCGCTCACCGGACAGAGTTGACCTTGATGGGGGCAGGAATTTGGAGTCTAGCATCTGTGCGGCGGTGGAGGGATAGGTGAGCGGAAATAATGACGGCGGCTTGTGCCAGTGACGGGGCTTGATGAGGGCGATCGCGCTGGCTGATGAGGGCGAAGAAAAAGCGAATGCCCGCAAGGTGTTGCACTTAATGTTTGAATCGGACAAGGACAATTAAATGACAATGGTTCCGCTCATTATGACGGAATTGCTCTGGAGCTTTTGCTACGTAAGGGGTACAATCTTTGTCTATGAGTAAAACCACCCAAGACATTGTTGCCAAGCTCTGGAACCTCTGCAATATCCTTAAGGATGGCGGGGTCTCTTATCATCAGTATTTTATCGAGCTTACGTACCTTTTGTTTCTGAAGATGGCGAAGGAGACAGGGACTGAGAATCGGCTGCCAGAGGGGTATCGTTGGGATGACCTCGAAAACCCTGACTCAGATCAGCTTGTATTCTACAAAAAGCTTCTGGAACACTTGGGACAAAGTGGCTCTACGATTGTTAAGGAAATTTTTATCGACGCTAAGTCTGCGATCGCAAAGTCAAACACGCTCTCTAGATTGGTTGAGGAGATTGACGCACTCAACTGGTACGATGCTCGAAAAGAAGGAATGGGCGATATATACGAGGGGCTTCTCGAAAAAAATGCAAATGAAACAAAAGCTGGTGCAGGTCAGTATTTTACGCCTCGTTCGTTGATTGACAGTATGGTGCATGTGATGCGCCCTACGATCAAGGATATTATTCAAGACCCAGCAGCGGGCACGGGCGGTTTTTTAATTGCAGCAAATCGCTATATCTATGAGCAGGCTGATTCAGTCGGTTGGACTAAAGCACAACAATTAAAATTTCAAAATAATACGTTTTTCGGCATGGAGCATGTGCCGGATACTTATCGATTGGCCTGCATGAATTTGATGCTGCACGGCATTGAATCTGATCCTCAAGGGGCAGGGATGCGTTACGGAGATACGCTCTCACCTGATGGAACAGCACTCCCAGCAGCATCTTTGATTCTGACGAATCCACCGTTTGGCAGTAAAAAAGGCGGAGGTTTACCCAAACGCGATGATTTTGACTTCCCTACTAGCAATAAGCAATTTTGTTTTTTGCAGCATATTTTTCTTGGGCTTAAGCCCGGTGGTCGTGCTGCGGCAATCTTTCCTGACAATGTTTTGTTTGAGAGTAATGTGGGCAAGCAGATCCGCGTGGATTTAATGGATAAATGCAATCTGCACACGATTTTAAGATTACCTTCTGGCATTTTCTATGCTCAGGGTGTGAAGACCAATGTGCTGTTTTTTACCCGTGGCAAGAAGGATAAAGGCAATACTAAAGAGGTTTGGGTGTACGATCTGCGCACCAATGTGCCCCAGTTTGGTAAGCGGACATCATTGATGCGTGAGCATTTTTCTGAGTTTGAAGCTGCTTTTGGGGATGATCCATTTGGTGGAGCAGCAAGTCTATCTCAACGCACTGATACTGGAGAGAAGGGACGCTTTAGAAAATTTTCTCGTGACTGGATTGCTGAACGAAACGATAATTTAGATATCTCTTGGCTCAAGGATGAACGGGACACTGAGAATGGTGAGTTGCCGGAGCCTACCATTCTTGCACAGGAAGCAATGGGGGCACTGGAGGCTGCGATCGCTGAGTTACAGGGAATTTTGAAAGAGTTAGGCGAGGAAGTTAGTGTATAGGTAAGGAGCTAGAGTTATGAACAGCATTACATTAAAATCTCATATCGGTAATGATGGCCTTTTGAAGGTTCATTTGCCTGATATGCAAAATACGGATATTGAGGTTGTCATTGTCTATCAGACCAGCTTGCCTAAAGCCGTTGAAGAGCATCCTTTTGCACAGTTTTATGGATGTATTCAGGATGACTCCTTTTTTAGACATCCTCAAGGCGAACAAGCTGAGCGCGAAAGTTTAGAATGAAATATCTTCTCGATACCAATGTCTGCATAATTTATCTAAAAGGCAGAAATTTAAACCTAAGGCAGAGGTTTGATGCTCTTTCTATTGAAGAAATAGCCGTGTGTTCAGTTGTCAAGGCAGAACTCTTCTATGGGGCGATGAAAAGTGCCAATCCTGAACGGAATTTTGCTCTACAGCAAGCGTTCTTGAATCAATTTGTCTCGCTTCCTTTTGATGACCTTGCAGCAACTACCTTTGGGACAGTTCGGGCACAACTAGAAACGAGAGGTAAGTCCATCGGAGCCTATGACTTACAAATTGCTGCGATCGCTCTAGCAAACAATCTAACTCTGGTAACTCACAACACGCGAGAATTTGAGCGTGTGGATAGGTTGCAGATTGAAGATTGGGAGGTTGAGACATGAGCAAGATCCCACAGAACTGGACGATTGCCAGGGTCGAAGACGTGATTACACTAAATCCTAGAAATGACTGTGATGATTCAACTGAAGTTGGCTTCGTTCCATTGCAACTTTTAGGTGTACATTTTCGCGATCATCATACATTTGAGCAACGACCTTGGTCTATGGTCAAGAAGAGATACACTCATTTTGCCAATGGTGATGTTCTTCTAGCCCGAATCACTCCAAGTTTTGAGAATGGAAAGGCGGGAATTGCTCATAACTTACCAAATGGGTTTGGTGCAGGCAGTACAGAGTATTTTGTATGCAGACCCCTATCAGGAGCTATTATTTCAGAATATCTACTTGCTCACTTTAAAACTATTCGCTTTCTGCTTGACGGTGAATACTTAATGACTGGTGCAAGTGGTCATAAACGTGTGCCAAAGGAGTATCTTCTTAACAGTGAACTTCCGCTTGCCCCGTTTAACGAACAAAAACGTATTGCTGATAAGCTCGATGAATTGTTTGCACGGGTGGATGCTTGTCGTGATCGCCTCGATCATGTGTCCCTTATCCTCAATCACTTCCGACAGTCTGTTCTCTCTGCTGCAACATCAGGAAAGATTACAGAGGATTGGCGTGCCGAGCATGAAAACCTAGATTTAGACCATGTAATTGAAGGAGCATCG
>JANLSD010000429.1:0-9407 GCA_031362245.1 Acaryochloridaceae cyanobacterium OTE_25_metabat_464
GTAGCCAACCGCAAACTTTTTCTGCACCTCCTTCTTCAGGTCATCCTTACTGTCCTTCGCCTCCCAAAAAGCCCGCGCCAAATTGAAGCCATCCACCAGCGCCCCATCAATCCGAATCGGCTGCTTCTTGGGTCGCTTAACGGCATACTGGGGCACCAGCGTCCATTCAAACTGCCGACCGCACGACACCAGCAAATCTTGAAACGCAGTCTGTACCGCCCCTTCATGCACAATCCCCTTTTGAGCATATTCAGCTAATGCATCGTAGTAGGCTCTGACAGGTTTGTGGGTTGGCTTAAGACTAAGGTTTGGCATAGCGTTTACAGATCGGTCTCTTTACTCCAGTATGCCTAATAGTCATAGATTAAGAGATTTTTGCAGATTAAAACAGAATCTGAGCACCATTAGAAGCCGTATTCCCCATTGGTGCATTCGCGTCGATCGCATAGCGGAACCCAAACACCTGACCAATAAACTGACGTTGTTGAGCAGGGGGAAAGAGCGGAGCGGGCAACTGTGTGGTGGCATAGTCATTGGCAGCGCGGATAATGTTCAGCGCATCGGCTTGAGACAATTGACGCTGTTGGTAGCCTTGGAGCACTTTGTCTAGGCCCGCTTGGTATTCTTGCTCTGTGCGGAACCCAAACCGAGGTGCGTTGCTATTGACTGGAGCAGGGGCGGCGGCGGGAACAGGGGTAGCAAGCGCCACTGCCGTTTGTAAGGTCAAGACATAAACGCTACCTTGGGGAATTTCGACAACGTGGACGGATTTTCCAGAAGCGAGTCCGGCGATCGCCCCAACACCAGAACCCAACATGGCACCTTGACTGAATTTAGTAGGGTCGCCACCGTTAAGCCCCCCAAACAGTCCACCCCCCACACGACCAAACACAGGGCTAAATCCCTTCGCTTCATCGGTGCCGCTACTGATGGTGACTTTACGGCTGGGCAACACAGGGCTAGTGGCTTGGATCGGAACCGTGCGTCCTTGAATTACTAAAGATTCTGCAATGACTTGAGCGCCGTCTTTAACGGGGTGAAGCCGAGCTGCGACGGGGGAGTTTTGAGCTGCAACTTGGTTGCCGTTGCTATCGAACAAAGGCTGAGCCAGGAATAAGGTGGTGGGGTAATCCTGGTCTTTTTTGGCATCAATCACCATATTGGCTGGGAAGACAACGGTAATGGCGGTGGATTGAGGAATAACGGATCCAGCAGAAGCGCTGTAAGACTGAGGAGAAGGCACTGATTGAGCCGCTGCGGGAAGGGTTGTAGGGACGATAACAGAAGCGGTTAAGGCAAGAGCATAAATCAGTTGGCGTTTCATGGTGAGTCTCCTGAATGGGGCGGGGTGGATGTCTTTTGATGAATCTATATTCGCGGTTTTACTAGGGTTTTTCAGTGACCAAAAGGCGGCAGATACGTGATGCTGAAGAGGGTTTATGGCGATCGCCGTCACAGCCGCACCAGCGATGAACCGCAAAGAGCCGCATCAGGAACTAATCGGATTAGCCGACCGATGCGACTCGGTACCCTTACCAACTGATCACCCTTACCAACCGATCAACTGTTGGGTAATGGCGGTTTGGGATTGAACCACAGCGGAACAGTCTTGGCCCACAACGGCAGTAGAGCTGCTGGTGTCATCAAAGGTGCTCTTGTCGTGGAAGTAGTGAGAGCTTTTGTCGTAGTAGCTGCTGCTGGAGCCTTTGCTGGAGCTGGCGGTTTGGTAGCCGCTGGAGCTGGAACTACCGCCGTAGCCGCTGGCTCCAATCCCAAAGACGCTAAATCCACCGCCGCCGCCTGCGGAATTTTTGTTGTAGCCAGAGGCGCTATTGGCATAACCCCAGGAATTAGAAGAACTGCCGATATTGTTTTGAGTCTTATCTACAATATTTTTATGGTCATGGACGTTGTTTTGTACGTTTTGACCCAGGTAAACGTCATTGCACATTGCGCGACCACTGTTGCCGCTGCGGCTGCTGGGGGGAACGGGGTTGCCATAGGCAGGAATAATAGAAGCAGGAATGACAGAAGCAGCAATTGTTGCGGTGAGAGTCAAAGCGTAAACGAGTTGGCGTTTCATGGTGTTTTCCTTTAAGGCGTAATGTGTTTTCCTCGATGAATCTATATTCGCGGTTTTGCCCAGTTCACTCAGTGACTGAAACACCTATGGCTGCGTGATTCTGCGGATTGCTTTGAGTGATCAAGGGGCGTTCTTCTCAGTGACGCCCATCACCCAATCACCCATGCTTCAATCGCTAGAAGTGATAGCCTGAAACAAACCAAACCTAAACTCGGATCAGCCTGTGGATATTGTTGAAGCGCTCAAAGCAGACTATGCAAGGTTTCCTGAGAACCAGACCTACAGCCTCTATGCGGAAGATGTATTTTTCAAAGATCCTCTAACCTCTTTTGACGGCGTGGCCCGCTATCGCACTATGATTGGCTTTATGGCTCAATGGTTTAAGGCCATACACATGGAGCTACACAGCATCCAACAAACGGGTCAACGGATTGATACCACCTGGACGCTCCAATGGATTGCGCCAGCGCCTTGGAAACCGAAGATGGTCATTTCAGGCCGCAGTGAACTCATGCTGAATGACGCAGGTTTAGTGCGATCGCACATTGACTACTGGGACTGTTCCCGTCTAGACGTTCTAAAACAACTCTTTTGGGAAACGCGCTGACCCAGGCTAGAAACTCTTGGTGCCATAAGAGGCGATCGGAGCGCTCTATAATTGAGCTAGGGAGTTTTACGGAAAAATCATATCGAGGAAAAAGCGCAGCCGTTATTTTAGTTCTCACCCTTGAAGGGACGAAATATCAAGAACAGAAATTTCAAGGGAAAACCCCCATCGTTTCTACTACTTTTTCTGACTTAAATCTAACGGCTAAACAAGTCTTGAATGCTGGGAAATAAATAATAGTGGAGTCTTTCACGCTGTATTACTTGGACGATCATTGACAATGCAGTTGAAGGAAATTGACAAGCTATAAATGGAGAGCAAATTAGTAATCGTTCTGACCTCAGCAATTCAACAGCAGCGGTCGTTTGAGTGGAAGTAGGCGATCTCTCTGCCAACTGTATTACTTAACTCAACTGCAAAGGAACCGTCAAAATTGCCTCATGACGCGTCCATGTAAAGCTTTATTTTGACATTAGCACAAAAATCAAAACGGATCCTAAAATAATTGAGCATATTAGGTGTCCGCAATGGGACCTTTGAGATTCCCAGGGCGAATGAGGAAATTAATGCGTTGGTAGCGGCAAGAATGCCTCAGGTGAGGTTAAGTCTTGAGCATGCGATCGCCTATACCCTGCTTCTGAGCGATTGCCCCCTATAATCAACCCTTTGAAACACATGGGAGAAAAACAATGGATGCACAACCTCAAAAACAACACCATTGGCTAGCCAAATTCGTTGGCGAGTGGATCTTTGAATGTGAGTACAGCATGGGGCCAGATCAGCCGCCGTCTAAGTCTAACGGATCCGAAATTGTCCGATCACTCGGCGGACTGTGGACGATAGGTGAAGGAGAGGGTGAGATGCCGGACGGCAATATTGGAAAGACCATCATGACCCTTGGCTATGACCCGCAAAGCAATCGCTTTATTGGAACCTTTATCGGCTCAATGATGACCCATCTCTGGATTTACAACGGTTTCCTTGATGCCGCCGAGAAAGTCCTCACGTTGGACACCGAGGGGCCTAATTTCAGCCAGGATGCGATGACGAAATATCAAGACATCATTGAGTTTGTGAGTGATGACCACCGGATCCTGCGATCGCAGATCCTAGAAGATAACGGTAGCTGGAATCATTTCATGACAGCACATTACAGGCGGAAGCAGTAATTTACCGTCATTGTCGCTAGAACGATTAGGAGAAACACCATGCCAACCATTCAAAAAATCACGCCATGCCTCTGGTTTAACTTTAACGCCGAAGAAGCTGTCAATCACTACCTAAGTATTTTCAAGAACAGTAAGATTTTGGAGGTGTCTCGCTACGGCGATGCAATACCTGAGCATAAAAGCAAAGTGCTTACTATGCGCTTTGAAATAGAAGGGCAGCAGTTTCAGGCACTTAACGCTGGGCCGCAATTCCCATTCACTGAAGCTATTTCCCTCAGTGTAGACTGCGAGACCCAGGAAGAAGTTGACGCACTGTGGAGCAAATTGTCTACAGGCGGAAGAGAAAGCCAGTGTGGCTGGCTGAAAGACAAATTCGGGCTGTCATGGCAAATTGTGCCTAGAGTTCTGGTCGAGATGCTCAATGACGCCGACACAGAAAAATCCCAAAGAGTCATGGCAGCAATGCTGAAAATGAAGAAGATTGATATCGATGAACTCAAACGAGCCTCTGCCGGATAGGAGAAGCTCAAAACCTGAAGAGAAAAGGAGATTTGACAATGAAGGTAATGGTTATGATCAAGGCTACAAAGAATTCTGAAGCAGGCGTAATGCCCAGCGAACAGCTTCTGACTGACATGGGGAAATACAACGAGGAATTGGTAAAAGCAGGTATTATGCTTGCTGGTGAGGGACTGCATCCCAGCTCAAAAGGCGTTCGCGTTCGATTCTCAGGGACAAATCGAACTGCGATCAATGGTCCCTTCGCAGAGACCAAAGAACTGATGGCTGGCTACTGGCTCTGGCAAGTGAACTCAATGGAAGAGGCGATCGGATGGGTGAAGCGTTGTCCCAATCCGATGCCAGGAGACTCCGAGATTGAAATTCGTCCCGTGTTCGAAGTCGATGATTTCGGTGAAGCATTCACGCCCGAACTCAGAGAGCAGGAAGAACGCATTCGTGCAGAGTCTGAAAAACTAACGCAGTAAATCGTGAACGCGATCTTCTCCTTCCATTTCAATCTTTAAGTGAGTACTCAAATAATTACTCGTAGCGGCAAGGTGTTTTCGTTGGCTAAGGCGGTGGTGCTTGTTATGGTGCTGGGGTACTTGTCATAGCTGCTTTTGGTTTTGTTAGCCTGACGCACCCTTTTTTGGGATGATTTGCGATTTACTGAGGATAGAATCGCTTTGATCCTGCACGCTGGGTAAACATGACCAACATTGGTGTTCCAAAAGAAATTAAAGACCAAGAATTTCGCGTCGGGTTGACACCCAGCAGCGTTCGACTTCTCTGTTTGCAAGGCCATCAGGTGATGGTTGAGGCAGCGGCAGGGCTTGGCTCAGGTTTTGCGGATGCAGACTACACCCAGGCTGGAGCGCAGATTGTGCCCGATGCAGCAACGGCATGGCAGCAAGACCTCATCGTTAAGGTCAAAGAACCCCTGGCGGCAGAATACGGCTTTCTACGCAGCGACCAGATTTTGTTTACCTACCTGCATTTGGCAGCAAACCGTGATCTGACGGAACGGTTGATTGAATCAGGGGTTACGGCGATCGCCTACGAATGCGTCGAAACCTCCACAAACGGACGTATACAGTTCCCATTACTGGCTCCTATGAGCGTGATTGCAGGACGACTGTCGATTCAATTTGGCGCTCGGTTTTTAGAACGGCAGCAGGGAGGGCGCGGGGTTTTGCTCAGCGGCATTCCTGGCGTAAAACCTGGAAAAGTCGTGATTTTAGGCGGTGGTGTGGTGGGCACAGAAGCGGCGCGGATCGCAGTAGGCATGGGTGCCCAGGTGACGCTCCTGGATGTGAATGTAAATCGGCTAACGGAATTGGAGGCATTGTTTGGCTCGCGGGTGGAGTTGCTGTATAGCCAAGGGAGTGCGATCGCGGAGGCTGTCCCGACGGCAGATTTGTTGATTGGGGCTGTGCTGGTGCCCGGTCAACGTCCGCCCACGCTGGTAAAGCGATCGTTGGTGGCGCAGATGCGTGAGGGTTCGGTCATTGTGGATGTTGCGGTGGATCAAGGCGGCTGTATTGAGACGTTACGCCCCACGTCCCACACCAACCCTGTGTATGTGGAAGAGGGTGTGGTGCACTATGGCGTGCCTAATATGCCTGGGGCTGTGCCCTGGACTTCAACCCAGGCGCTTAATAACAGCACATTGCCCTTTGTTGTTAAGTTAGCAAATCAAGGACTTGAGGCGTTTTCTACGGATGCTGCGCTGGCAAAGGGGCTAAATGTTAAGCAGCATCACCTTGTACACCCCGCTGTGCAGGAAGTTTTTCCAGACCTGTAAGCCAAAGATCGTTATTTAACTTTTCAAAAATAAAAATGCGTCTTAAAAAGTCATACAATCTCTATTTTTTATTCTTTCTACAAAAAATAAAAAATAACCTCCAAATTTAAGTCTCATACGCAGAAATTGGATTTATATGGGTATCTTAAGCATGATGTATCCATAGATAGAAGTGAACTTTAATCCTGATTTTTGCTTCAATGAGAGAGATGTCGAAAGCAAACTCATTGTTCAATACTTGCTCCCAGCTCTAGGTTATACCCCAGATACCTGGCATCAGGAAGTCGAGTTTGGGAGTATTCGGCTAGACTTTATTGTGTTTGCATCCCAAGTGATCCCTTTCGCCTTTGGCTCAAACTCGCCGTTGAGTCTTGTCATAGAAGCCAAACATCCAACCCAAGATCTCAATAAACATATAAATCAGTTAAAAGGGTATTTAACTAAACTAAAAGTAAGTCTTGGAGTATTAACAAATGGAAAAGAAATTAGAATTTATAAGCTTGAAAAACTAGGAT
Source organism: Acaryochloridaceae cyanobacterium OTE_25_metabat_464 (assembly GCA_031362245.1). Classification (GTDB taxonomy): domain Bacteria; phylum Cyanobacteriota; class Cyanobacteriia; order Thermosynechococcales; family Thermosynechococcaceae; genus JAAURS01. The sequence goes on from JANLSD010000429.1 coordinate 6,680, forward strand.
TAGATTTGATCTTTAGATGTTTTGGCAAAGATGCTGAAAATGAGATTGGCCTTATAAAAGAGATGATAGGCAGAGAAAATTTACAGAGTAAAAGTTTAAGCTTAAGTTCGACAGTCACGTCTTCAATGGCTCACCACTCTGCTTCAACCATAGCAAAATCTAAAACTAATATCACACAAGGAGAACGTAATATGAAAATCATCGCAATTTATCATAATAAAGGTGGTGTAGGGAAAACAACTGTTGCCGTCAATCTAGCAGCAGCTTTAAGTAATAAAGGAAAAAAAGTTTTATTGATCGATATTGATGCACAAGCAAATTCAACTTTTGCAACTGGCCTAATTAAATTTCAGTTTGAAGAAGATGACAACATAAAAGACAATAATATATTTCACTTGGTTGAGTCTGGAGACTTTAATTTTGTTTCAGATCTAGCTAAAAAATCTAAGCTGTTCAATAGCCCAGAAATTGATGTTATTCCATCACACATCACCTTGGTTGAAAAACAGGAAAAGCTTACCAGGACAGCAGCCAGTAGATTCAGATTAGATTCTAAACTCAAAAAAGCACAAGATGATTATGATATTGTCATTATTGATGCACCCCCTTCTAGAGATGTATACTCAGAAATTGCTCTAATCGCCGCTGATTATCTAATTATTCCATCAGACTTGAAACCCTTCTCTAATCAAGGGCTAGCAACAGTAAAAAGTTTTGTAAGTGAAATTAATGAGACCAGAACAAGCATTGGGAAAAATGAACTAAAAATAATTGGAGTTTTACCTTCTAAGATTTTGACCAACTCCAAATACTTAGCCTCTACTTTTCCAAGACAAAAAGATGTAGTTTCTAGTAGATATGGTCTCGCACTCATGGAAAGCATAATTTTTGAAAGGATTGCCTTGTCTGGTTGTATCAATAAAACTATTGAAGTTGGTAGCCTAGAAATTCCTGATCCAAAATCAATCTTTGAATATGAAAGAGATTCTGACTCTGTAAAAGAATTCAGAAATCTTGCCTCAGAAGTTTTAAATAAAATTGGTGAGTAAGTTATGACCGAATATTATCTTGTAGATGTCAAAAATATATCTTCTAATAAACCTCGCTCAAATTTCAAAGAATCTGACTTACAAAAGACTGCTGAATTGATCCTGAATTCTGGTTGCCTGTTAAAGCCTTTGGTACTTAAACAAATTGGGCCAGAATCTTATGAAGTAGTTTCTGGACATTTTGAATACTACGGAGCTGCAAGAGCTAAGGAGATTAATCCAAGAGAAGGAGAAATGGTTAGTGCCTTTGTTCTTTCTTCAAATAAAATGAATGAAAGTATTCAACAAATCGAATTTCTTGGTCATGAAGTTCAATCTGACAAGCCAGTCGTATCTGACAATAATAATGATCAGCGAATCACTAATCTAGAGTCTCGTCTTGATAAAGCAATAGAAGAGATGAAACTATCTCAATCTAAAGAGACTCATAGACTCGAAAAAGAACTAGAGCAGGTAAAATCTAAAATCCCCAAACAAATTGAACCCATAGAAGTTTTTAATAAATTTAATATTGTTGAACTCACTCAAAAGCTTGCTTTTGCTGGGATAAAAGGCAAAACCGCAGAGAAAATAGTTTTATTAGTTGAAAAAGAACGAGCTATTAAACCATTTAATTCTTTAACTAATATTATTCAGCGAGTCAAAGGATTAGGTGCACAACGAATGATATCCATTGTCGATACTTGGGGTAAATTACATCATGGATGACAATCTAAAGATGAAAGTATCCCGTCCTAGAAAAATACTTTTGCGTTAATCTTAATGACCGTAGATTAAATAAGATCCAGGATTAGGCCAGCAGTTGAAACCGCGTAGACGCGGACTAGAAGCGGATTTCACCCCCCACACCATCTGGGTTTTGTTTGTGTAGCCGCGATTTCAATCGCTGAGTTTATTAAATCCACGATCCTAAGATGCTTTTATTTCAGGTTGATAGGAAAAAACATCTACAGAGATAGATTTAAACGGTTTGGAATCTCCATGTAACATAACCCGAATCCGTTCGGTTGTGTCTTGGTTAAAAATTTCTTCCCCACAGCGAGAACAAACAGTCGCTGGAATATTCTCTACAAGATGAAATTTCCCATTAATCTGAAAAATCTCATTGACATATTCAATATGAGACTCTTCAGAACTACAAACACAACATTTAAACATTATTTCTTCCTTACCTTGAAATCAATCCATTCATTCTGATTAGGTTCGTACAGAGTGATAATCTTAGTGGTGTCTGATGTGATTCGCGAAACCTGAATATGTAATGACCTGCCAGAGTTTGTAAATCCTAGCACTAGAGAACTAGGGGAATATTTATCTTCTGGATAATCTTCAATTATCTCTAGAATTTTGCCTATTTCTCTGATTTCTTGATTGCTAATATTCCGTTCAACTGCTCTCTTCAAGGCGTGGCGTGTAAATTCAAAATCTCCTGACTGCAATTGTCGTTGAATTTCTAGCAGGGATTTCACAGGTTTTAACCCCTATCTACTGCATTCGCGATTATGCTCTGTTCTATCCACTTTAGTTTATGCAGCACTCGCTAGTAAATATCGAACGGCGCTGGGCAGATCCGGTAGCACCTTCGTAGGTTCTAGACGTTGGAGATAAGCATGACTGCGGATGCCACAGGTTAGCGCAACAGTCGATAACCCTAACGCCTGACCCGCCAAAATATCCGC
>JANLSD010000002.1:0-4045 GCA_031362245.1 Acaryochloridaceae cyanobacterium OTE_25_metabat_464
GGTTTTGTCGCTTCTGATCCGGGTTCCATCGGGCAAAACACCCGCTAATAACTGCTTTGCGCTTTCGAGGTCGATCTCCCCGTACAGCCCCAATTTTGCGGACTTCGATCCGACATAAACCGACGCTGTAGCCTCTTTTTCACCCTCAACGTAATAATCAGACGACTTTTTGAGTGCCTCTTCTTTAAGCAGGTACTCAGCATAATCGCCTGTGCCGCCGCTTCCGGCTTTGATTGGCGTGAAGTTTCTCATTTCCAGTCTCGTGGGGGATTCACTGAAATCGCGTGCCACTCAATTAAGAAAACCAAAACCACCAAAGTCGCAATAACCCTCACAGCGATCGCCAGTAGCCCAAACGGAACCAAGTCTGCAACAAAAAACAGAGCAACACCGAGACTCACGCTTGAGAACCCCAGCAACCTGCATCCTTTAGATCCGTGTCTGCGATACGTCGATCTGAAAAGTTTTTCTGCTACGCCAAAAGTAAACTTGTGCATTCAGTTCTCCATGTACTACAAAAAGTTTCAAACGTACTTCAATTTGTTCTCAAAAAGAGAGTAAATCTAAAACAGCTTCAAAATCGATCCAAAAATCTAACAGCCACGAAGGTGGCAGTGGGTGCATATTTTTTTACCTCCTATCCGAATATCGTCAAAACAAACCCCAACTCGAACAACCTGAAGGGTTTTAGGTAAAAAAACTTTTTCTAGCCGAAAAAGTATCCATCGGGTATCCATGAAGCTCTATTGGGTATCCAATGAGGTGTTCAAGGAGGGGTTTTTGCGAATTTGGGCAAAGAGCACTTTTCGGGTTTGAGAAAAAATGCGATCGTACGGCGAGAGTTTTCGATATTTTTTGTGACGACTCAAGGGTGACAGTGTGGGTCAAGGCGATCGTTTGCGCCAAAGTTTTGCGGTTGCTGTTCGGGGACAAACGATGTGCTTTGGTTTTTCGGTTGATGCGTTCGCTTGGGTGCGGGTCAAGCGAGAGTTGGCGATTGCCTGTGTTGTGGCTGAGTTGAGAAAAATATTTTCAAAAAACTTTTGGTCTTGGAATTGTTTGCCCGTAAAGCTTTTTGTCGTTAATCGGAGAGGGTCACAAAAAGATTTTGAGAAAATTCGTTCGCCTTAGTGTCGGTTCTGACGATATTAGATCGGCTGCATTGTCTCAGAGGGGGAGCCAAGAAGAGTTCAGAAAAATGTTCGGTTTTTGAGCTGGACAGACACAACGATTACAGGAGTACAGAATGCTTGTGAAAGCCAATTTAGCGAAAGTGATTGCTGCCATCGATGTCGGCGCAAGCCTGACGAAATGTTTTTGGTGTTATTTGATTGAAGAGTCGTCGGATTACCGAGAAGGATTCAAGACGGTCTTTTCGGTGGTCAGGCAATTGACAAAGGCTAAGTACGAGTCGATGCTCGATTTGGCTGACGATAATTCGTCACTGGTGAAGTTTGAGGATACCTATTGGTTGGTGGGTGATGCGGCTAGGGGTGAAACCCTAAGTTTGCTAGCCACTCAACCGAAGCGCGAGACAGCCATCGCTAAGGCATTGGCGATTGTGGGTCAGCTAGTGAAAGAACTCAAAGGCCAGGGGGTCAGGGATATTCAACTTACGTTTGGGATGCTTTTGCCGCTGGACGAACTGAAGGGCGATCGTTTCGAGTTAGAGCAACGGTTAGCAAAAGCGTTGCTTGAGTTTGAGCATAACGGGGTGACGGTGAGCATTGCGCTCTCGAAGCGGGTAGATATTTCGCCTGAGGGGTACGGTATCAGCCATACGATTCAGGTAGAGACGGGCAAGGTGTTCAATTTTGGACATCGGGATGTGATTGCGGCGCATGTCGAGCGAGGTTCCATTATCCCTGACAAGAGTAAGACATTTGCAGGGTATGGAATGTACCGTCTGATCAATGAAGTTGAATTTACCTTCAAGGATGAGTTTGACGCTGCTGCTGCTATTTTTGCGGCTGAGACGACAGGTAAGGATAGACATTTGCTCAAGATTGCTTCTGAGGCGGATTTGCCCAGACTCAAGAGCGCGATCGCCAGAGCTAAAGACCAGCTATGGCTAGATCTGAGTATCATGCTGCGTCTAAGCCTGAGTGGAGATATTCAACAGGTGGCCTGTAGCGGTGGAAATGCCCATTTTTGGAGGCCACAGTTAAAAGCATTGCTGGGGTCTAAAGGGAGTTATTGTGGCCCCCTGATCCAGGAGCTTACGGGGCGGTTTCCAGATCTCGCAGGGTCGCCGCTATTGGTTCGCAGTGCCGATAATTATCGGTTTTGGTTGACGTTACCAGAAGTTCCCGAATTTCAGACTCTGGAGGTTCAATATGCAGGGTAAGCGAGTGAATTTTAAATTCGAGCGGCGGTTTTTAGATGATTCCGAGAACGGGATGGCGTTCAGTTGTCTGAAAGAAGAATGTGGTGACTCATTTCAGGATGCGGTCGTAAACCTCGTTCGACTGATTTATCTTCCGATGGCTTTAGCTGACTCGGGTGCCTCCAAAGAGGTAGTCGAAAAGGCATCCAGAAGAGCCAGGGAGTTTGTGAATGAAAAAACGATGGCTGCTTTGGGGTCTTGTATCGATCCATCCCTAAATGGTTTCACTGCCAGTGCTAACGCTTACCCCAGTCTGCCATCCCCATCTGAGGATGAGGACGAATTGTATCAACTTGACGAAAACAAACTCTACTAGAGGCTGAATCATGAATAAGTCAGAAATCGCAAGCCGGATCAACCAACCTACTGAGAAAATCGATGCCATTCTCAAGGATGCTGGATTGCCGACCGATGTTGAGCAATATTCACCTGAGCAGGCTGAAACCTTAGAGGTGATCGCCAAAATGGTCGAGACCAGACAGGCCAAAAACTTCAAGGATGCTGGAGGGCTTTATCGCAAAATCCAGAATGAAGCCCAACTCAAAGAGATTGCCGCTCGTTACTCAATGGGCGATCGCATCCCTGAGATAACGTCAGCGCTGAAGCTAAAGCCTGAGAGCATCACGACTGAGCAATTCGAGCAGTTCCGTGAGGTTTGCGAACAAGTCCAGCAGGGCATTGATTTGGGGATAGTGGCTCAAGGGGTACTGAATAAGGCAAAAGCTCAGCCTTCTATGTCTGGGGGCGGTACAGCTCTTGCACAGCGCAAAGAATCCAAGCTCACGACTGATCGCCCCATGCCCGAACTGGTGGAGCAAAGCGCAGCGAAAATCGAACATACTCCCCTCAATGGAGAAGCCTCAGACCTCTGGGGCAAGATAGCCGATATCGGTGCGGCTGCCGATGCGGAGACTTTGGCAACTAGTCCATTTGATGGGATCAAAAAGGCAAGCGTTCGCATCCGCGCTGAAGCGAACGCTCTCGAACAGCATGGAGAACAGATCTATTTTGAGAAGTTCGGCAAAGCGTTCAACGATCCAGCACTCCTTAAGAAGGTGGCAGAGCAAAACCTGGGAAAGTTTCCACCGGAGTGGGATTTGAGTTCCAAGATCCAGCTCTAATACCCCTACAGGTAATGTTTAGCATCTATCTGCAAGCCCATCTACTACAGGCCAAATATCAACTTGGCAAGGAGTGGCAGGCACAAGACGAACAACTCAAGGCCGTGGAGCGATCGCAGCGCAAGCTTCAGGCCACAGCCAAAGCGATCGCCCAACAGCAACAGGCGATCGCCAAGCAAAGGGCAGCTGAGCGCGAACATGCTCGTCGGCTCAATAACAAACGGTTTGCGCGATGGTTGGATAACACGGCGTGGGCACTCAGGATGTGGGCTGATAGCTCCAAGACGGTCTTGTTGCTTGTGGCGCTGCATTGGGTTGTCTTGTTCCCCGCTGTGGGCTTCATGGGCCTGCGCTTTGTGATGGATGGCGATCGCTGCATCCAGTCCGAACCCTGTCGCCTCGTGGTGAATTGGGTCATTAAATCAAACCAACCAAAAGGGAAAATCTGAAAACGATGAAAGCACTAGAAAACAAATGGCAAGGCTCAATAGAATTTATTGCGTCAAAGCAGTGGCTTTTTCTGTTTTTGATTCCAATT
>JANLSD010000017.1:0-6254 GCA_031362245.1 Acaryochloridaceae cyanobacterium OTE_25_metabat_464
GAGCGCTATCAAGACTCCCAATCAGCGGTTAGAGAATCAATCCCTTTTATGACCATCACGATGGATTCTGTTCAGACGATGGCTCAATTGGCGATCGCGTTGCCAATTGAGCCGTGAATGGACTTTTTCAGCAAGCCCTAACTAGGACAGAGTTACAAGCTGGTTTCGGGAATCGCACCAAAGTCCCGCACCGATTCAGTTCAGACTTCTTAAACGGAATGTCTCGCCCTAGGGCGAAGCTCCCTATACGCAGCACAACCAAGGTTACACCGCGCCTTGTCAATGTACTACAAAAATACTACATCCGCAATCAAGTCGCTATGGAGGCGGGCTATTTCACCAATTTCTTGACCTTAGCCATGATGCTTTCAGGATCCAGATCTCGATGAGGATACTGTTCCCACAGGCCGCCGCAGCCTTCCTTACGGGTACCAGGGTGAGCAAACTTAGGCGTTAACCCTCACGCAATCTTAAACGGTTATTGGGCTTTTGAAACATTTGCTCTCGGTTGAAAAGTAGTCGGCTACTTACAATGTTTACGTTGTAGATATAATAGTTGTGATGGATGCTAATGAGGTCATTTAAGCCATGCCGAAGGAAGTGACAATTTCAACGCGTGTGACTGAGGAATTGGCTGAGCAGATGGATATATTGTCTAGCCAGTTAGGTCGAACCCGTTCTTGGCTTTTGCATGAGGCTTTGCAGGTTTATGTTGCGTCTGAGCTGGAGTTTCTTGATGCCGTTCAGGAGGGGTTGACGGATTTAGCCCAGGGGAATGTCGTTAATCACGATCAGGTGGTGGCGGATTGGTCGGCTCGTCGTAGTGGATCTCAGGGTTAATGGCTATTGTTTGGACGGTTTCGGCGCGACGGGACGTGAATGGGATCTGGGATTGTATTGAGGCGCGAAGTCCAGATGCGGCTGAGTTGGTGAGTAGTGAGATTTTGAGGGCGGTTGAGGGGCTTTTGCAGTTTCCGAAGCGGGGGAAGCCTGGTCGGGTTAAGGAAACGCGAGAACTGGTGGTTTCTGGGCTGCCTTATGTGGTGGTTTATCTTTTGGCAGAAGGAAATGTGGTAATTCTGCGGGTTCTACATGGAGCACAAGATTGACCAAAATAGTCCATCACAGAGAGATGGCTCCAAAAACTGCTGCTCGAACAACCCAAAACAATTGATCACCACAGTATGCATAGCCCCGATCTTCTTACACAAAAAGCAACTCGTTGATGGGCGATCGCTCCACACTAAGAGTCCGTTATAACAGCCCCAGAATCAATATTATTCAAGGCTTACAGAGAATTAGATCAGTCCACCATTAATTGCAAATAGCCTGCATAATGTCTAGTATGAGAATAAGGGCGACCGCAGATTTTTTATCAACTTATCCACTCAGAAAATCGAAATTGAGTTAGTAATGGGAGGCAGGCCAGTGACCATTGAATTACGAACGAGCCAAAAGAGTCTCTATACAATTGATTTTGTCCAATGGATTGAAAAAACTGCCCAACAGCTTCGCAATCAAGACTATGCCGATGTGGACTGGGAAAACTTAATAGACGAAATTGAGGATATGTCGAGACGAGAGCGAAAAGCCTTGAAGAGCAACCTCATTGTGGTTCTACTTCATCTACTCAAATGGGAGTATCAGCCAGAATATAGAACTGGAAGTTGGCGTGGAAGTATTCGAGAACATCGAAGACGGATTAATGAGGATCTGAAGGATTCTCCCAGTTTGGTACCGTATCTTGAAGAAGTATGGGCTGAATGCTATGAGGAGGCCAGGAATCAGGCTGCTGATGAAACGGGTCTACCTCTAGAAATATTTCCCCTGAAGTCTCTTTATTCTACTGAACAAGCTTTAGACTCCAAGTCTATGCCCCAATAAAAGTAACTCGAATTCCTTCTATAGCGATCACCCCCCACAAAATCCCCCCGAAACCCGATCGCCCTTGTGATGATTTAGGCGGGTATCAAATTGAAAAAATGGGTATTCAAGCGGCGGCACCTGATTCTGTGCTCTACATTGGCGAAGGCTCGCCGCAGTTTAAGATGGGTGAATCTCGATTTATCAACCTCGATCACTGGCGGGTGCCGGACTTGGTGGCAGAAGTCTCAGATACAACGCTGGCTTCAGATTTAGACGAAAAGAAGCAGCTTTATGCGGCTTTGAGGATTCCAGAATATTGGGTGGTGGATGTTAGAGGGCTGAGGGTCTTGGCGTTTCGGTTGGATGAGGGGAGACGTTATCAGCAGGTTGAGGTTTCTGTGGCACTGACGGGGCTACCGATCGGTCTTCTGGAACAAACTTTGATGAATCTGGGACAGGGCGTGAGCAATCGTGTGGCGGCTCAAGGTTTTGACCAAGCTATTCAAGCGCTTTAGACCTTGAAGGTTTTATACTGATTTTCTGACAAAAATGCAATCTAACGCCGCTGGATATGGAGTTAGCTTGCAAAAGCTATATAAATCTTGAATTTCGGTGACAGGTTGAAACGTGCAGGGTAATAAGTCATTTATGAGTATTAGGACTTACGCATTGACAAAAATAGTGCGATACCTGTACCTGCTGCCTGAGTTTCAAAACTTCGGCACCCAGTGACACAAACTTCGGCACCCCCAAAAGCATTCCCCGGCAGGGGAGAAAATCGAGAGGATTTTGGGGTGGTTCCAGTGTCTCAAGAAAGAGCGAAAAAGAACCTGCCCCATAGATACCACACCTGACGAAAAGAGAGAATTGAGCACGGACTGATTTAGGGTGTCATGAATCAGTGCTCTCCTGTTGAGACTTAAGCTTACTGGTCAGCTTACGCATCGACTCACCCTTGAGTGAGAGGCGGATAGCGTCATGAACAATCCGGTCAAGAATGGCATCCGCCAGTGTGGGGTCTTGGATCTGAGGATGCCATTGCGTGATAGGAACCTGAGTGACAAATAAACAGGACGTCTTGCGAAAGCGGTCATCCAAAAGGTCTAGCAGTTCACGAGCCTCTGATACTGACAAAGGATCTCTGAGCCATTCATCCAAGACCAGAAGAGAGTAAAGGGTAAACTGCTTGCGGAGCTTTGGGAAAGAGCCATCCGCCTTGGCCAGTTTTAACTCCAAAAGTAAGTCAGCCGTTTTGATATAACGTACAGAATATCCCTGCTTGCAAAGATGGTCAGCCAACACACATGCAAGAAAGGACTTTCCGACCCCTGTGGGGCCAAGCAAAACAAGGCTTAATCTCTCGTGTACCCATTGGCCTTGGGCAAGTTCGAGAAACTGTCCCTTGCGGAGTCCTCTAGGGACATCAAAATCCACGACATCCAGGGCAGCATGAATGGGAAGCCGTGCTTGAGACAGACGACGTTGAAGGCGTTGATTTTGACGACGCAGATGTTCGCGTTCTACCATCAGGGCAAAGCGCTCATCAAAGGCAAGGTCATGATAAGTCTTGAGGGTCTGTTGCTCCTGCCAAGCTTCCAGTAACCCAAAGAGTTGGAGGTTTTTCAATTGGTCAATTGTTTGTTGCATGGTTAGTTTTGATAGGGGTGCTTAGTGGTAGTAGTTTTGTCCACGAACATTTTCGTGAAGTCCAGGAATGATGTGAGGGGCTTCATCTAGTACAGGCGTTGATTCGAGCTTTGCCTTGAGGATGGAGCGTAATCGTCGCAACCCGACGAGATTGAAAAGATTGGCTCTTCGACAAGCTTCTTCAAGCCGTTCAGCTCCATAGCTGGTTTTGAGTCCCTGAATCCCCCGAATTGCTCGGAAGGCTTGTTCTTCATAGTCTTTCTTATCAAAGATGGCCTGAACCTGAGTGTGCGTATGAGGCCCAATTTGACTGGCCCAGACGAGGAATTTTTCCTTGGATTGGGTTTTGTAAGCCCAATGCTCAGGGGGCATATGTTCCGGTCTGGTGGAGTGGCGATAGACCACACGGGAACGTTCATGAATGGCAATGCGCTGCGCTTCATGAAACACTTCCACTAAGGACTCGGACATTTTCACCATGACCTCTTTACGAACGAATCCATAGGGCACTGAATAGTAGTGGCGCTCTATTTCCAGGTGATAGTCTAGGTTGACCTTTGCTCGTTTCCAAGTCGCAAAGATAAACGACTGGGAGGGCAATTCTCTTAAATGGGGTTGGTCTACTGTCTCAAATAGCGATCGCCGAGACACACCATAATCTTTCATCGTTCGTTGATTGAAACATTCGAGTTTGATGCTGATGGCAGCGTTTAACGCTGTGAAGCTCTCAAAGGTTTCGTGACGCAGGGGAGCCAGAATTTGTCTTTCAACCTCTTGAACGGCTTTTTTAACTTTGGCTTTATCCCGTGGTTCTTTGGGACGTGCTGGCACAACGGCAACGCCATAGTGCTCTGCAAAGTCCTGATAGCTACGATTGATCCCTGGTTCATAGCGACAGGGATCTGTTACGCCGGATTTAAGATTGTCTGGAACAATGCACGCTGGCACGCCACCAAAGAAGGCCAGCGCCCGTTGATGTGACCCAATCCAATGGGGCAGGGTTTGGGATGGGGTGGCTTCAGCAAAGGTATAGTTGCTTGCCCCCAAACACGCGACAAAGATTTGAGCCGCGACAATTTCTCCCGTTTCAGGGTTGAGCACGGGTACGGTAGGGCCGCAGTAGTCTACAAAGAGTTTGTCCCCACCTTTATAGACCTGGCGCATGGACAGTTTCTGATGGCCTGACCACATCCGATAACGACGACAAAAAACCCCGTAGCTGCATTGCCATTGTCCATTCTCTTTCCCTTCAAGCCACAGTAGTGCGAGGGTCACTCCTTTGCGCTTGAGTTCACGATGGATCTCCTTGAAGTCTATGCCTGACTCTTCTTGGGCCTTTTTGATTCGGCCTTTTTCTAAGAGTTGTTTAGCGTCGCTATCACTGAGTCGGCTTAAGTGTTCATAACTCAGGGACTTTGCCTGAGCACGCTGTAGGTAGTCTTGCACTGTTGAACGGGCGATGTCGCAACTCCGAGCAATCTGGCTCTGGTTATAGCCCAGATCGCTTAGGCGAAGAATCTCACGAAATTTCACCATTGGTAGTAGGTCTCCTTGTTGATGCTTCATGGCTATGCCCTCTTTTTCTTGTTCTGTTGGAACGAAGTTTAGAGGCTGATGAAGTCAGTGGATATTACCTACCGATGTTTCTTCCCAGGGGGTGCCGAAGTTTACGTCACTCAGGTGCCGAAGTTTGTGTCATTTTGCATCTATGCTTGTTCAGCCGTCAGATTTTCTGCAATGAACTGTCGAACCACTGGAATAAATAAATCCCTTGATACTTGGTAGACATTATCAATCAAACCCTCAAGGCACATATTTTGTAGCCTAACGTAGGCAGACAGGGCACAAAAGAAATGATTGCGAATTGCCTGTTCAGTTCTGACTTGAAACCGCTCAATATTACAAACCTGCTTAATGGCACGATGAAAACTTTCAATTTGCCAGTGCAAGTCATGAATGCGTTTGAACGCTTGGCGAGTGATTTGTTTGAGCGCCTCAAGGTCGGGTAAATAAAGGACATAGTACCGAGCTTCGTTTTTGAAATTCTGGCAAAACACCTTGACCCAACCAAAGTCCTTAAGATAGACTACTAGGCCACCGTCAGGAATGTCTAAGGTCTTTATCTGGACTGGTTTTCCTCTCTCAAGAGAAACCTTGCGATTGTCAGCCACTCCGAATAGAAAACCCACCTTCTCGTTTTTGAGAAACTTCAGATTTTCAATGCTTGAATACCAACTATCGCCCGTCACATAGCAGGGCCTTAGCCCCCAAGTCATCACCTGTGACAACATTTCTAAAAAATAATCATTCTTAGTTTTACCTTCTCGTTTATCGTAAATGCGGAAGTTTACTGGATAGGAATGACCTTCAATATCCGTGAAATATAGGGTAATCAAATTGATACCCTTGACCGTCTTCTTATGCTTACCAGACCAAAAGAAATCTACAAATGCACTTTTACCCAAAGCACGATAAGGTTTATCCACCACAGAGTCATCGACACTCGTCGTTCCACCTTCAAAGATGAGATTTCCTTTGACCTCATTAAATAAATCTTCAGGTGTGTAGTTTTCCCGTAATAGGAATCGGTTCACACTATCGTGAGACACTGCCGCCAAGATTGTAGCCAACCGAACGCAACTCACATACTTTGGTTCTGCCATCAGAAACAAGATGTAGAGGTTACGATTACACTGAGCCGTCGATGGCTTGGAGAGGTCTCTCACAATTTCATTCCGTTG
>JANLSD010000103.1:0-16030 GCA_031362245.1 Acaryochloridaceae cyanobacterium OTE_25_metabat_464
CAACGCTGCTGGCTAGAATAACCCTTCAGAAATCATTCATCTTTTCTCCCGAATGCCCTATGACTGTCGGAATCGAGAAACTCAATCTCTACGCCGGACGGCTCTCTCTAGAGATTGCCGATCTCGCAGCGGCACGCGGCAAAGACTTTCAGGCGATCGCCCATCACTTAATGTGCAAAGCGAGATCCGTCTACCCCGTCTATGAAGACGCAGTGACACTCGCAGTCAATGCCGCGAAACCGCTGTTATCTTCACAAGATCTCAAGGATATTGAGCTGTTGATTGTGGGCACAGAATCGGCGGTGGATGGTGGAAAATCTCTGTCTACCTGGGTGCATCGCTTTTGTAATCTGTCGCCCAACTGCCGCAACTTTGAGGTCAAACATGCCTGCTATGGGGGGACTGCCGCCTTCAAAATGGCAGCGTCCTGGGTTGCATCGGGTATCCGTCCCGGCAAAAAAGCGCTGGTCATCAGCACTGACTTCAGCAGCGTTGCGCTCCATACAGACCAGGAGTTTATTTGTGGCGGCGGGGCAGTAGCGATGCTGGTAAGCGACAATCCGCAGATTTTAGAACTGGAACTAGATCGAGCCGGATACTGGACTACAGAGATTTCAGATTACCTGCGTCCAGCCCCAAATATTGAGCGAATTAGAAGCGAGATCAGCCTATATTCCTATTTGGATGCTTTAGACGGTGCCTTTAACCACTACGAGCAAGTTGTTGGAGCCGTAGACTATGATGCCGACTTCAAAAAACACATCTACCACGCCCCCTTTCCGGCTATGACGCTTCAGGCTCACCAGACACTGCTTAATCGGCTGGAAACCCTCGATAAATCCAGCATTAAAGCCAGTTTTCAACTCAAAGTTGCCGACAGTATCCGCTTTGCCCAACAAATTGGCAGCGCCTATGGAGGGTCTACGTTCATGGGGTTATTAAGTTTGCTCCATTATTCACAAGATCTGATGGCGGGCGATCGCATCTCTTTATTCGCCTACGGCGGCGGCTGTCAAGCAGAGTTTTACAGTGGCGTAATGGGGACTACCGCCCAGGAACAGGTGCGATCACTGAACCTAGAGCAGCACTTGAGTGAGCGACTGCGCTTGTCTGTTGCAGACTATGAAGCCAGTGAGTTAACCCGCGAAGCTTATTGCAATCACCAAGACTACAGCTTAGAAAAGCATCGGGATGAAGGGTACGAACAACAATATAACCATCAAAACTTACTCGTATTAAGCGATGTTAAAAACTACGATAGGCAATACCAATGGAGTTGATTTTAGAAGCGGTTCGGTATGAAATTGACTCAGGGGTAGCTCAGATTACCTTAGCGCAACCGCACACGGGTAATGCCCTCAATCCCGACCTGATTCATGCGCTCTATCGATCCATTCAAGCGGCGATCGCCGATCCTGCCTGTCGGGTCATTCTGCTTTCTGCGGAAGGAACAGACTTCTGTAAAGGACTGGATCTAGAAGCATTAATTCAACAGAAAACGATTGAGGCATCACTATTTCAGCCATTTCTAGAGTGCCTCAAACTGATTACCCATTCCCCATTGCCTGTCATTGCCTGTGTTGAAGGGAACGTCATCGGTGGCGGTCTGGGGTTAGTCGCCGCGTGCGATATTGTGCTTGCCAATACCCGTGCGACATTCATGTTGCCAGAAGTCATTATTGGCATGATTCCAGCGATTATTTCGCCCTTTTTGCTGCGTCGGCTCACTCCTGCCAAACTCAACTACTTGACCTTGAGCAGCCGGACGATTGACGGATCAGAAGCTCAAGCCATTGGCATCGTGGATGAAGTGGCAACAGAAGGCATGGAAGTTACTCTAACTCGGCAATTGCAGCGCTTGTTTCGCTCCTCGCCCGCTGCGATCGCCCAAAGTAAACAATACTTTGCTCAATTGAATGCCGACACATTCCAGCAGCAGACCGATCTTGCCCTCCATCAACTGGTGGCCTGGTTAAACCAGCCTGACATTTTAGATGATATTCAAACCTTCACAGAGGGGTTCTCTCCGCCCTGGTTTCAGAAGTACAGGGGGAAACATCATGGCTAAACTCACCATGACTGCACTAGAAGCGGGGATTGTTCAACTTCAAATCAACGATCCAGACACGCAAAATCGACTCAGCGAGGCACTGTGCGATGAATTTGCGATCGCCCTGACAAAACTGGCAAGGGAAGCAACGCTCAAGGTCTTGATTTTAAGTGGGCAGTCGGAGGTGTTTTGTGCCGGAGCCACGTTGGAGGTGATCAAACAAGTTATTACCCACCAGACCCAGGTGAAGGATTTATCCCTTCCCTCTCAATTGTTGAGCTTTCCAGTGCCTATCATTGCTGCGTTGGAGGGACACGCAATTGGGGGTGGGTTAATGCTGGCGCTATACTGCGATATTCTCATTGCATCCGAAACCAGTCGCTATGGAGTGAACTTCACCGATTTAGGCTTTACGCCAGGAATGGGTGCCCTCTCTGCCCTACCCCTTTTGGTGGGTCATCACTTTGCCAGCGAGATGATCTTGACGGCAAAGCTCTACAAAGGCAAAGAACTCAAAGGACGCGGTTTATTTAATCAAATTGTTCCAGCAGCAGACGTGATGACTTTGGCGTTGGATATGGCTCGGAGGGTCGCCGAAAAACCCAGACACGTTTTGGAAATGGTGAAAGAGACGCTGGCACTCCCTCGCTGCCAAGCCCTCCAAGCAGCGTTGTCCCGTGAACATTTGCTGCACAAAGTTTGTTTTGGGGTACCAGAAACCCTGACACAGGTTGAGTCGGCCTATCTAGGCTAACGGTTGTTGATTCCACTAGAGGAGATTGTGATGATGGATCGTGAGCAAGTCTTGAACGTTGTGATTAAACACATCAGGCTGAATGTAGATGGATTAGAGACCGTTGATATTGATCCGGACAAAACGATTGTTGAGTATGGAGCCAGCAGCTTAGATGGAGTAGAAATTGTTTCTGCTTGTATGAGAGAACTCAAAATTAAAATTCCTAGAACAGAATTTTCTAATTTCAAAACTATCAATGATTTAGTAAATCTCTTTACTCAATTTAAAGATGAAATTCCTGAAGAAGTTAAAACCTCATAAGAAATATGAACTAAATAACTCCATTTTTTATCAGTTAGGTTAAACCACTCAATCTACACGGGGTATTTAATTCCCTAGCGAACGGTTAACTTTGAAGCAGGTGTCCAACTTTTGCCAAAAATCCAGCAGCGAACCCGCTACGAATCTACGCTGAGCTATGCCCTATGACTCAAGAACCTATTGCAATCATTGGCATTGGCTGTCGTTTCCCCGGTGGGATTGACGATCCAGCCAGCTTTTGGAATTTTTTAAAAGGTGGGGGCGATGCAATTCAGGAGGTTCCTGCCGATCGTTGGAATCCTGATAAATTTTACGATCCCGATCCGGTAGTGCCAGGAAAGATGAACAGTCGCTGCGGGGGATTCCTCAGCCAAATTGACCAGTTTGATGCCTCATTTTTTGGCATTTCTGGTGCTGAAGCCGCCCGTCTCGATCCACAACAGCGAATTGCCTTAGAAGTGGCCTGGGAAGCATTAGAAGATGCTGGACAAGTGCTAGAGCGATTGGCGGGCAGCGATACTGGGGTATTTATGGGTGCTTTCAGTCGGGATTACAGCTATCTTCAATTGGACGATCTCGACACCATCACAGCCCACACCCTGACCAGCTCAAACCTCAACATGGTGCCCAACCGGATCTCCTACTGGTTTGATTTTACAGGGCCTAGTCTTCCTGTTGATGCGGGCTGTGCTTCCTCTCTGGTTGCGGTTCACTTGGCCTGTTCCAGTATTTGGCAGGGTGACTGTCGCCTTGCCCTGGCAGGCGGTGTGAATGTCATCTGCAAACCAGAAATCAGCATTGCTCTGAGTAAGGCATTTTTGCTGGCATCTGATGGCCGCTGCAAAAGTTTTGCCGCTAATGCGGATGGTATGGGACGAGCCGAGGGGGCAGGTGTGGTCGTACTCAAGCCACTCACGCAGGCTGTGAGCGATGGCGATGCGATTTATGCCGCGATCCGAGGCAGCGCTTTCAATCAGAATGGTCGCGGCAACAGTTTTACTGCCCCAGAGGGTCGATCACAGCAGGCCGCGATCCGCAAAGCCTACGAAAAAGCAGGCATTGCCCCGCAACGGGTTCGCTATGTAGAGGCGCAAGGTTCTGGCACCCGTCTGACCGATGAAGTGGAAGCGATGGCGATCGGCTCAGTCATTGGGGGAGATCGCCCTCCTGGAAGTGAGTGTGTGATCGGCTCGGTGAAGACTAACATTGGTCATGCCGAGGCCGCTGCTGGGATCGCTAGTTTGATTAAAGCGACTTTGGCGATCGCCCATCGTCAGATTCCTCCGCATCTCCACTGTCAGTTCCCCAACCTCAACATTCCCTGGCAAGATCTGCGGCTGCGAGTGCCATCTGCTTTAGAACCCTTAGCAGATCCTGAGGATGGATTTCCGATCGCGGGGGTGAACGCCCTAGGCATAGGCGGTACTAATGTTCATGTTGTGTTGCAAGCAATAGAACTAGATTCATCCAATTTATCTGAATCGGCTGTATCTGAATCACCCTCTGAACCGCATCTATTTATTTTGTCCGCTCAGCGACCAGCCGCACTCACAGCCCTAGTCAGCAAATATTTGGAGTGGTTCAACCATCAGACAACCTGCCGGATCTCCCTCACCGATATTTGTTACACCGTCAGTTTACGCCGCAGTCATCATCGCCATCGCCTAGCCTTCATCGTTCACTCCCAGGCTCAACTGGTTGAAAACTTAAAAGCTTTTCTGACGGAACAACAGCCTTTTCCTGCCTCTCTTCTCTACCCTACGCCCCTCCATATCCTTGCCGAACGCTATTGCCAGGGAGAATCAATCGACTGGCACAGTCTCTATTCCAGCCAGGGAAGATTTGTGCGCTTGCCCACCTATCCCTGGCAACGACTACGCTACTGGCATGAGTCAGAGGCGTCCTGGCAACGTCGAGTCGGATCTGAGCCTGCATCTGTATCTCCCGGATCTACCGATTCAGACCAGTCCTCCTCGACGGTGTTGGAGGACTGGTTAAAGGCGACGGGGGGCGATCGCATCCAACGATTAATCTCCTATTTTCAAGACCAAGTTGCCCAGGTGCTGAATTGTTCGCCTGCCCATCTGGATGTGCAACAGCCCCTGAATCGGATGGGCATTGATTCTCTGACGGCGGTTAGTTTTAGAAGTCAAATTGCCAATCATCTTAAAATTGATTTGCCCATTGAACAATTGATGGCCAGTCCTAGCATTGCTGAACTTGCTCAACTCTGTCATGAACAATTGGTTTGGCAACGCTTAAGTGCATCCGACAGTAGCACCCAGGAGACTGCTGAAGATGTAGAAACTCTCATGATTTAGAGAAGGCGCAATATGTTGCTAGACAATGCTTTAAGGGTCGATCCGCAAATCAAAAACGTAGTCAATCTGGTCAGGCATCGTGCCCGTTGTCAGCCGGAACGCATTGTCTATACCTTTCTGGCTGATGGAGAAACAGAAGCAGACCGTCTTACCTATCAAGACCTGGATCAATCGGCACGGGCGATCGCAGCACAACTCCAACAAACAGTTTCGTCTGGTGATCGGGTGCTGCTGCTTTATCCGCCTGGCCTAGATTTTATTACTGCCTTCTTTGGCTGTTTATACGCCAGCGTCATTGCGGTACCCGCCTATCCGCCTCGGCAAAATCAATCGATCTCCCGACTTGAGTCCATCACGGCAAATGCTCAAGCCGCTAGGGCGCTTACTACAACGTCACTGCTTCACTCCCTGACGCAGCAGTTTTCAACCCATCCCATTCTGCAACCCCTGCCCATTTTGGCAACAGACGATATTCCCGCAGCTCTAGCAGACTCCTGGCAAGATACTCAAATTGAACCCGATGCGATCGCGTTTCTTCAATACACCTCTGGCTCTACGGGCACCCCTAAAGGCGTGATGGTCAGCCATCGCAACCTGTTACACAATTCGGAGCTGATTCATCAACGGTTTGAAACAACCGCAGACACAGTGTCGGTATCCTGGCTTCCCGCCTACCACGACATGGGGCTGATCGGCAGTATTCTCCAACCGCTCTATGCAGATGGTTCCATGGTTTTGATGTCGCCGCTCGCGTTTCTTCAGAAGCCCGATCGCTGGCTCAACGCCATTTCTCGCTATCAGGCGACCGTTAGTGGGGGACCCAATTTTGCCTATGACCTGTGTGTGCAAAAAATCCGGCCAGAACAACTTGAAGGCGTTGACCTGAGCGGCTGGGAAGTCGCCTTTAACGGAGCGGAACCCGTGCGGGCTGAAACCTTAGAACGCTTTGCAGCCAAATTTGCGCCCTATGGCTTTCGCAGAGAATCGTTCTATCCCTGCTACGGCATGGCAGAAACAACCCTGTTGATTTCGGGTGGCATCAAAGCGCACCCTCCGACAGTTTGTACCCTAGACAGTGCGGCACTTGCACTCAATCGCGTCATCCTCAGCACCGATCAACCGCAGGGCACCACTCAAATTGTGGCTCAAGGCCAAACGGGATTGGGGCAAAAAATTGCGATCGCCAATCCTCACACCTTAACCCACTGTCAAAATGACGAGGTTGGCGAAATCTGGGTGGCAGGTGCCAGTATTGCTCAGGGATATTGGCAGCGAGAGGAGGAGACCCAGGCCACCTTTCAGGCTCACCTGGCAGATACCGGAGCGGGACCCTTTTTGCGAACGGGTGATTTAGGCTTCCTCCAAAATGGGGAACTGTTTGTCACAGGCAGACTCAAGGATCTCATTATTGTTCGAGGACGCAACTATTATCCGCAAGACATTGAGTGGACTGTTCAGGCGAGCCATCCAGCACTGCGCTCCGGCTGTGGTGCGGTATTTGCGATTGAAAAGAACCATCAAGAATGCCTCATTGTTGCTCAAGAAATTGAGCGCACTGCCCTGCGAACCTTAGATCCGGCTGATGTAATTCGCACCATCCGCGCGGCAGTCTCACAGGTTCACGAGCTATCGGTCTATGGGGTGTGGCTGCTAAAACCCGCCAGCATTCCCAAAACATCAAGCGGTAAAATTTCTCGCTCTGCCTGCCGCCACGCCTTTCAAACGGGCAGTCTGGACGGAATGATTGCCCAAGATCTCTTGCCAGAGATGGTGGAGGAGGCAGCGGAACCAGCCCTATCTTCTGAACCCAAATTAACCGTCGAGTCTTTGCTAGCGATCACTCCCCCAAACCGCCAGTCCTACCTAGAAGCTTACATCCAGGAACAGCTTGCGAAAGGACTGCGAGTTGATCCAGCCAAACTCACGCCTCAGCAACCCCTACACAAATTAGGCTTAGATTCGCTTGCCACCCTTGAGATCAAGCATCAAATCGAGGTTGAACTAGGGGTAGATGTCCCCATCGTCAAGTTCCTGGAAGGGATCACCATTGCCGATCTTGCCATGCAAATCCTGTCTCAGATGAACGGAGACACGAACAAACAACCGAGTACAAAACCCTCCTTCTTCTGTGTTCATCCAGTTCTAGGTGTTGCCTCTGCTTACTACGATCTAGCCGAAGCTCTGGGTCAAGATCAGCCCTTTTATGGGCTACAGTCCCCAGCCATTTTGGGTGAAGTACCGCCTAAAGATCGGATTGAAGCGATCGCTGCCGAATATATTCAGGGCATCCGTCAGATTCAACCCGAAGGCCCCTATTTCATCGGTGGGTGGTCTTTCGGCTCTTTTGTCGCCTTTGAAATGGCACAACAGCTTCAGCAGGGGGGACAGTCCGTCGCCTTTCTGGGCTTAATTGATACCCCTGCGCCTTCCACTAACCGAATTCAGCATTTTGTTCAAACCCTTCGGTTTATTTTTAATTCAGTGCTGCGAAACTTGGGACCCTATTTGGGGATCATTGCCGATACGCTGATCACCACCACTGAAGAGCGCCAGCTTTTTCAACACGCGGGAGAGAAGGCAAATGGGAAAGCTCAAATCCTGATTGACTCAGACAGCATCGCTAAGATTTTTACAAAGGAGGCCAGGTTAGCTAAGTTATTTCATCCGGCGATTCGTCGCATTAATCAAGTCTCGAATGCCCATAACAGAGCAATGTTTCGCTATAAACCTGAGATTTATTCCGGCAAAGTCACATTGTTTCGAGCCAGTCAACAATCTGGGAAAACAGCCAAAGACCCAACGATGGGCTGGAATGCCTTAGCCACAGGGGGCGTTGAAATGCATACGGTTCAGGGAAACCATCTCAATGTTTTGCTCCAGCCTCAGGTTGAGGGACTCGCCAAGGTCTTAAAAGCTTGTCTAGATCAGGCTATTCAGGAAACAACTGGGACTCACTCAACAGGATAAAATAGTTTCTCTGCGGGTCTTGATATCAAGCGGTATCATCCTCTGCTCGGAATTGTTCAAGATTTATGATGGAGAATTATGGTGTTCAGCGCAACTTCGGAAATCATCAACAATACCGCTATCATCACGCTGTCTGGCGAACTGGATGCTAGCTCAGCTCCTGACTTTAAGTCTGAAGTCGAGAAGGTTACAGAGCGAGGACTCATTCGCCTAGTGCTGAGGATGGCAGATTTGGATTACATGGCGAGTGCAGGGCTACGGGTTTTTATTTTTGCTAAGCAAAAGCTAGGGTCAGATAAAGAGATCTATGTCGTTAGCCCCCAGGAAATGGTGTTGGATACGCTGGAGAAAACTGGATTTCACAATCGTTTGGTGATAGTGGATAGCTACGATCCAACCACAAGTCCCTAGTAAAAAATATGCATCCTTTAACAGTACCAGGCACACTCGACTCCTTGAAGGCGATCGCAAACTATGTGATTACGGTTGCAACAGAGGTGGGTCTAGACAAAAAAAGCATCTATCGTTTGCGCTTGGCTGTAGATGAAGTTGCGACCAACATCATCCTGCACGGCTACCAGGCGTCTGGAATACAGGGAAACCTACAGGTAAACGCAGCGTTTGACGAAAGCAAGCTAGAGATCGTGATTGAAGATACAACCCCCCTTTACGACCCCTATCAAACAGAAGCACAAATATCCGCACAAGATCCAAGCCGTCCGCTAGAAGATCGAAGTCTCGGCGGACTGGGCCTGTACCTTGCCATTCACGGCGTAGATCAGTTTAGCTATGAGCGATTGGGCGATCAGAATCGCACCATCTTTGTAGTGCATTGCGCTCCAGCCACTTCTCAAGAATCTGTAGCCCGCACTCTGCAAAACCCAGAGCATCCCTAACTCACCCCATACTCTACGCCATCGTTCCCCGCAAAAGATATGTCAGCTAAACGCCCAAAACTTCTGATTTTGAACGAACTGAGCAGCGTTGACCTATTCGATTGCCTCCTAGAGCAGGACTACGCTTACGAGATGACCTCAGATGAAAATCAGGCGCTCGCATGGCTCAACACCCAACCGTTTGATCTAGTGTTACTGGCGGTTTCACGCTTGAGCAGTTGTGATGCTCTGCTAACGCACCTTAAAACAAAGGCTCAACAACCAGATCTCCCGATTGTAATCTTGGCGCATCACAACGAGATAGAAATCCTGGAAATCTGCCTTGTCTTGGGTGCAGACGACTATCTAACATTGCCCTGTAGTCCAGCATTATTGACTTATCGCATCAAGCGATGCCTGGAACATAAGCACTTACAAGACCAGTTGAAGCGAACACCCTCCATTGAGAGGGTCACCGATCAGTCCTCTGAATCGGCAAAAATGGCCGATGACCTAACGAAGATCATCTTGCCCCTTGGGGTAGCCCTGTCAGCTGAAAAGGACTTCAATAAGCTATCGGAAAGAATTTTGAATGAGGCGAAGTCCATCTGTAATGCAGATGCAGGCACACTCTACCTGCGCGATCTGGACAACCATCTCACATTCACAATTATGCGGACAGATTCACTTGCCATTTTCCTGGGCGGTACCACGGGGCAATCGATTTCTTTACCTCCTCTATCGCTCTATCTCCCAGACGGTCAACCTAACTACCGTAATGTTGCCACCTCCGTTGCCCTCGCAGGAGAATCTATTCATATCCCTGATATCTATCAGGCTGAAGGGTTTGACTTTAGCGGCACGCGGGAATTCGATCAGCAAAATGGCTACCGAACCGTCTCTTGCCTCACAGTTCCCCTCAAAAACTATGAAAATGTCGTCATTGGCGTATTGCAACTCCTGAACGCTAATGACTCCAGGGGCAATATTATTCCCTTCAGCCCCTATCAATGCCAGGTCGTTGAGTGTCTTTCAGGACAGGCGGCGATCGCTCTCAATAACCAACTTCTGCTCCAGCGCCAAGAACACCTCTTGAAGGGGGAGCGGGATCTTCAAATTGGACGCATGATCCAGGCTGATTTTTTGCCAGAAACCTTACCCCAAAACCCTGAATGGGAAATTGCAGCATCCTTTCATCCTGCCCGTCAAGTTGCAGGCGATTTTTATGATGCGTTTACCATGCTGCACGACAAAATTGGCATTGTCATTGCTGATGTGTGTGACAAAGGGGTTGGTGCAGCCTTGTTTATGTCCCTATTTCGGAGCCTGATTCGGGTATTAGCTCAGCAAAAATACGCCTTGGATCTAAGCGACGTTCTAATGGATGGCGCACAGGTGTTAAAAAATACGGTTGAACTCACCAATAACTATATTGCAGACAACCACTCCCGAAGCAACATGTTCGCCACTCTATTTTTTGGTGTGCTGAACCCTGCGACCGGACAGCTTCTCTATATCAATGGCGGTCATGAAGCGCCCATCATTTGCGGCGTAGAAGGTATCAAGGCTCACCTCTTACCCACTGGGCCAGCCGTGGGAATGATGCCGCAAGAAACATTTCAGGTTGAAGAAATCCATCTTAATCCAGGGGATATTTTGTTGGCTTACACGGACGGTGTTCCTGAAGCCCGTAGCCCATCAGGTCAATTTTTTACACATTCAAAGCTTTGCAATCTTTTAGACAAGTCACTTCTATCAGCGACAGAATTGTTGGTTTCTATAGAGACTAATGTCTGCGAATTCATGGCAGGAGGAGAACCCTTTGATGACATCACAATGATAGCTTTACAAAGGAAAAAATGAATGATTACTGATTCTTTACAGGGCTACTCGTTCTCGATACTGCTGCAACAGAGAAAAGCTAGTCTCTAGAATAATACTTAAGGATTTAGTGAATTCGCGAAAGCGAGATTCATCTTCCGAGTCAAAGGGTTGATCTCCCATTTTGTTAACCAGTAAGGCAATCGCAAACACCTGATTTTTACGATCCATGATGGGTAAACAAAGGAGATTGCGCGTCTGATATCCTGTTTCGCGATCAATGTCTGGGTTAAATCGAGAATCACTGTAAGCGTCTGGAATATTAAGACTCTTACCCGTTGCGACTACATACCCCGAAATCCCAGTGTCCAAAGGCTGAGATATTTCTAGAACTTCTTTCGTTTCATAGCGCGTTACTCTTGACCAGAGTCGCTGCTTTACCCGATCAACGAGAAAAATGACGGCTCGATCGGCTTGCAGAAGTTGACTGACCTTTAAGGTAAGAGCACTCATCATTTCTTCTAATTTTTTTTCTAATGCATATTGACTGAGAATATCTACAGTTTGTAAGAGTTGCTCAGATTCGCCCTGTAAGTTCTGCAACAGCGTCATAAATTCAGCCATGCTGAGTTGATCAACGTGGCGGTTTAACTCCTCTTCATCGCGTTGCAGCAGGGTACTCAAGGTGCTCTGCATTTCTAAAACCATTTGAGCCTTGGCAGAAGCCAGACGACCATCCTCTAAGCTAATAATGCGATCAGCAATATCGAGAATCCGGTTGTCGTGTGTGACTAGCAAGATCGTGCAGCCCTGTTGCTTTGCCAGTTTTTGCATCAGTTCTACAACGTCTCGTCCACTGACCTTGTCTAATGCTGCGGTCGGTTCATCTGCCAGAATCAGAGGTGGACGGTTTACTAGAGCACGGGCGATCGCAACGCGTTGTTTTTGTCCCCCCGAAAGCTGATGGGGATAAGCATGTATGTGTTGTCCCAGTCCTACTGAGTTTAAGGCTGCCTGCGATCGCTGTTGTGCTTCTTCCATGGCGATCGCATCATTTAGCACCAGGGACATCTGAACATTTTGGCTGCTGGTTAAGGAGGTTAACAAATTATGAGCCTGAAAAATGAAGCCAATTTGCTTCCGCACGTTTTCTAACAGCCGAGGACTTGCCCCATTCAGTTCATGGCTTAAAATCTGGAGGCTCCCTTCATGAACCGAACGCAACCCGCCAATGAGCGAAAGCAGCGTGGTTTTGCCCGATCCCGAAGGACCCGACATAATGACGATTTCGCCAGGATGAATATCAAGAGAAATATCAAATAAAATTTGTTTACGGAGTAAACCTTTCCCGTAGTAATGATTAACGTTTCTAACTTTAACGACGGGTTCGGTAGACATAAGCTGTCGTGATCAGTAGGGAATGGAGGCTGAGGGGGCGGGTGTCTACTGGGATGAGTTCAGATCAATTTGCACATCCACTTGAAGATTACTTAAGCCAAGGATACGTTGGCTCTGATCGAGCCGAACTTTGACTTCAACCACACGGGCATCGGCTCTGGCGGAAGGATCGTCGCCAACAATATTGTTTTTGAAGACCGTTTGACCAATGAGAGTCACGGTGCCAGTGATGGGTGCTGGTAATGCGGCGCTGGTGATGGTAGCCCGTTGTCCGACTTTAACCCGATGAATATCCGTTTCATAAACCTCTGCAATAGCATTCATGCGTTGGGTATTGCCCAGCTCTAGAATGCCGCGATCGGTAATCGCTTCGCCCGCATGGGCAAAAATCTTGAGCACCTGACCAGCTCTAGGTGCTCGAATGATGGTTTGTTCTAACTGGGCATCCGCCAGTTTTAAGTTTTGAATCGCTGAATCTAATCCGCTGCGACTGTTAACCTGTAACAAACTTGCCTGCGATCGCTCAATGGTTTTCTTTGCCGTTTGCCGATCAGCG
This sequence comes from Acaryochloridaceae cyanobacterium OTE_25_metabat_464, assembly GCA_031362245.1. Classification (GTDB taxonomy): domain Bacteria; phylum Cyanobacteriota; class Cyanobacteriia; order Thermosynechococcales; family Thermosynechococcaceae; genus JAAURS01. Next base: position 13,046 of record JANLSD010000103.1, read on the forward strand.
CCGCGTACTGCAAGCAATTGATTCAACTTAGTTTTGTCTTGAATCAACTTTTCTTGAAGTTGAACCACCAATAATTGCTTAATCTCCAGATCTTCTTGAGAAACGGCACCTTCGCGATAGAGACGGTCATTGCGATCACGGATCACGATTGCCTGCTGTAGCGCTGCCTGGGATTGCCGAATAGCCGCTTCCTGAGATTGAAGCTCCTGCGACTTTGGCGCATCTACTTGCCTCATTTGAGATTGTGCTAGACGGATCTCAACTTCACTCAACGCGGTATCGCTTCTCAAACGGTTTTGCAGTTCTTTCACCTGACTAGCCGCCAAATTTCGCCTTGCCAGCATTTCAGGATAAGTATCCAGATAGGCAAGAATTTGTCTATGTTTAGCGATCTCTCCCTCCTCCACCTCCAGGTTCCGAATTTTTGCTCCCATCAGTCCAGCAATTTTAAGAATTTTGCCCTCCGGCTCCAGTCGCCCTAATGCCAGAACTTTAGTTTGTTGAGTTGTCGAGGCGAGCAACGACGCAGATTTTTCAGTGGAGACTGACTGCGATGCTTTGCGCGAGAGTACAAACACAGTTCCAGCCCCTAGAACCACTAACCCCATAGCAATAGCAATAGCAATGTTGCGGAGGGATAAATTCGATTTGGCAGGTAGTTTCCTTAACATAGGATGTCTCAGCGTATGTTAGTAGTCCAGAAACGTTGGAGACCTTACTCAGGATGGACGAACTTTGTAACTTTAAGTTCTGGAAGTAGTTAGCGGTAAGAGCGATACCTTGTCGCAGACCAGCTATTGAAAACGGTTTAGGCGGATATTTTTTATCTAAATACTCTGGAAAAGTGGTTAAATAGATTTTTCAGCCTCAAAGAGCTTTTAAGTAGACAAGATTTGTCCGGAATCACCCTCACAACAGTTTAGGTAAATCCTAATCTTCCAGATTTTAGGCGAATTTTCAGGATTAGACCGATAGCTTCAGCAAATTTTACAGCACCGGCTCAAAAGCACGTTTCAAAAAGACTCTTGCAGGGAGTCATATTTGTGCGTCTTCAAACCCTACGGTGTACACACAAGTCCGCCCAGAGCGGTTTTCCATCCGAGGAAGATAGCTTCAAAGCGTTTTAGTCCATTGACTAGCGTGGTTTTTCCAGGTGGCCTTTGAGAACGATACGCTGACCATCCGCCAAGGCGTGCAATCAGCCAAGTTGCCCAAGGTAAAGAGGCTGGGGGATAAGAGTTCTGTTGCTTTTGCGTCCGACCTTCGAGGGTAGGAGCAAGCTGGCAGAGACATTCTTGCTGTTGCGCATCAAAGGCCACAGAAGCAGGAATATCGGGATTATCTCGACCTTCGGTCATTTGTAACGTTGTGAGGGCCACCGACAGTGCCAACACAGTGAGTCGTTGGATCGCTTCAATAGACTCCAGTTGCGTCGCTTCGATGTCTAACCCCGTTCGTTTGAGGGTTGCAAATAATTGTTCAATCCACCAACGCCAGCAATACCACTCAAGGACTTGGAGCGCCTGCTCAATGCACACCACTTCATGAGTCGTCATCAAACGCCAATGGATGGGTGCTTGACCGATGGGTGGATTCACTTCTTTTGCTTCTAGCGCATAGAGTTGAATACTGGGTGGGTAATCCTCAGCGCTGAGGTTCTCAGGGCGTTGAATCTGTACCGAGGCACAACAGACCGTCAGAAAGGCTTCGCGGGCTGTACGTCCCTGACGAGCATCTGCTGTGACATTCACCGTGTAGGTACCTTCGCATCTCTGAGCAGATAGATACTTATACAGAGATTGCGCTTGACCTAACAGACGACGGTCTTGACGAACCCGCACCAGGACGTGATTGTAACGGTCAGGTACGGTTGCCCACTCTTCATAAATATCCGCTTCGCGATCCCCAATATGGGTGACTAATCGAGCCTCTCCTCCTTCTAAGCAGCGTTGGCTCCTTTCGGCGGATGACAGCCATTTGTAGGATTCTTTGTCCTCAATCGGTAGCTTTGAATACTTGCGCTCATGTTTATTGGCGCGTTCTGCTGCCCGTGTCCAAACCTGAATGGTACTTAATCCCAAAGGAAAGCCATTATCGGCATCTAGCGCTAGGGTCGGATGAATAAAAAAGCCGATGTCTGTGTTATTGCCCACAACGCCCAATCCTTTCGGGCTTAAGCGTCTCTTATGAGCCTGTAAGTTGATTTCGCTGGTATCACTGATGGCGAGAATATGACGACCACTCACCTGCTGTTGGCAATGGTCTGATAGGCTACGCACCAGTTCGCATAGGGTCACTTGCTCATTCTCCAAGTAACGGTAATACCCGATTTATTCGGCCCGATTTCGGCTGATTTTGCGAATAACGACGGTTTGATGGGTGCGGATGGACTCATATAATTTCGCCACCTTTTTACCAGCCTTGGGTCTCCAAAGGCGGTTCGTCCAACTGCTTGGGCATGAATCAAGATGGGGTTGTCCATAATTACCACTATTATTCGTGTCCTATAAATCCTCAAACCCAGTCTATGCGGACTTGTGTATACACCGTAGAGGCTGCTGAAGAAGGGTGATCGCTCTGCCGTAGCTTTGCTGGAAATGACAGTGACTCCGGCACTCTCTTAGTTTTGCAGAGGAAGGGGCTGGAGAAGGGTATATTGCCTTGGAATTAATGCTGTTGATAGTGTTTTGTTACTCTGTGAAAATTGAGGTGACTGAATGCGTGGAATCACCCAAGTCTCATTGCTAATGATGAAGTCCTCATTCAAGTATGGAGTAGTGTGAAGAGATATCACCTATCTGGATTGATCATTGCCAAAAGACATCTCTATAATATAAACTAAGCCTGAGATCCTTGCTGGGAGACTGGTCTGAGCAAAACTTCTCTTTTAGAGATCGCATAATTTTTTTCGCGAAATTGAATTTCGAACGAAGAATGGAGGTTTCAGCCAGTGGGCACCCTTTTGGTGAAAGGCATAAAGCCTTC
>JANLSD010000113.1:0-4893 GCA_031362245.1 Acaryochloridaceae cyanobacterium OTE_25_metabat_464
AAATTTCTCTTTTAGAGATCGCATAATTTTTCCTTGAAATTGAATTTTGAACGAAGAATGGAGGTTTCAGCCAGTGGGCACCCTTTTGGTAAAAGGCATAAAGCCCTATTGGATATGGGCTACAGGCTCTGGAGATGTCTAAAGCCCATAGTTTATAAAACTGCCAAAGTGGGATGTATTAGAACTCATCTGCCGCCCAAATTAAAATTTGATATGCAATTTTCGCCTCTAAAGCCAATGGAGGCGTGCATACATATAATTCCCTGATTACGTATTATTGATGCAATCGCCATAAAATTACAGTACGGGTAAACACTGCGATCGCCCTTGGGATGGGACATGGATGCGATCGCCACCCAAGTACTTCATGGGTAAACACTGCGATCTTTGATCCTCGTTAATGATCAATCAAACTGAATTGGGTCGTTCTGCGGTGGATGCCTGCCAATTTCCTTATCTGCGGCTCGAATACTCAAAACACGTTCTCGATTCAACGCCAATGCTTCAACCATTGCACGGCCAATTAACGTCCTACCCATAATCAATAGACCATCGGCAGACCATACAAAATGATCGCTCCAATCATCTTTCCGAGGATTGAAGAGCGGAATCTCATTCCCTGTATCAATCACAACGACTGAAAACCGATTTGTCTTTCGACGATTGCAGTGAAAACAAGCCAGCGCCAAATTTTCGAGACCGTCGCCTCCTCCCAAAGAACGCGGCTTAACATGATCCACCGTAAACGATACATACTGCCACCGCTCCGAAGCATGGCAATACTCACACAAATAATTTGCTCGCTGCCTAACCTCATTCTGAACCTGGGCAGAAATTTTACTCCGTCCAGCCACAGCTAACTGACCTGCTGACTAAGATACAAATTCCGCACCGTTCTATTCACAAAACTTAGATAATCATCAATTTCTTCATAACAATCTAACTCTTGTTCTTCATCTGAACTGAGAGCTATATTCTGCTGCTTAGAAAGCAAATCCTGAATGCGCGACTGAACCGCTGAAGATGCCCTAAAAATAGGTACACCCTCCTCCAATTCAATTCTGAGCGCCCCCTCCGTCGAGAACCTCTGAGGCAGATTCTCTAACTTAGGCAATACAGGCAACACCATAACAATTGCTCAAACAGCCACAACTCATTACTAATCTAGCGTACAGAGGCAAAGCTGGAGCTTAGGCAAACTGCGCACTCCTGGTGTGAGGTGAGGTTAAACAGTAACGGCTGTTGGCAAATTAGCCTGGAAAGCAAACACAATCCGCTCTTGAGAAATCCCTGTGTCAACAAGATCTTGAGTAATTCCCTGCTCCATTCCGTCATACTCAATCCAGACCTTACCCTCACCCAAAGTCACATAAATCAAATTTCCCCGCACCCGTCGTCCTCGATCCCAACCGACCTGCATCAACGCATAACGGTCATTGGCCTCATCAAAAACCGTATCAAGCCGCACATCTCCGTGGGACGGCTTAAACCGAGCATATTTCTGAATCACCAGTTTTACAGCGTCTCGATCTGTCTTGGGGGTATCCATTGCATTAACTCAGCCATCCCTATATTGGCATCGTGGATTTATCTCTTTACGGCATAGCATCGCCCTTTTTTGCCTGAGTTCTGCGCGATCGCCCTCAACTCAGGCAACCTACAACGATCGCCCCCGCAATCCCCTAATAACTTAACTTCAGCGCACTGGCTGGCACATCATCCCAAGACTCAACCGTGCGGAGACTCGCAACCCATCCCTCTTGCCGTTGACTATCGGTTAATTTGCTCTCAAAGGAATCGTGACAGGCGATCGCATGTTGCTCACTCTGGCAAGCAATGCAGGCATAGAGTAACCCAGACGGATCGATTTGTTCGTTAACCCAAATTTTGCTAATTTCGCTCATTGTGTCCTCCCTAAACTAAAGACGCAAAACGAAAAAGAGGAAGCTGATGCTCCCTCTAAGGCTCCCAACACATAGGATTAAGCAGTGCAAAAACACCAAAGCAGATTCTAGTAAGCTAGACCCATGCTTCGAGTGGTTTCAGCACCAAGGTAAACCCGAATGCTAAGGAAATCCGTAGGGCAAGCCGTTTCGCAACGTTTGCAGCCAACGCAATCTTCAGTCCGGGGGGAAGAAGCAATTTGACCTGCTTTGCAGCCGTCCCAAGGAACCATTTCAAGAACGTCCGTGGGGCAAGCTCGCACACACTGCGTGCAGCCAATGCAGGTGTCATAGATTTTGACAGAGTGTGACATCGAATAAAAGCTCCAGTTATATAATCAAACGGCTCACCGTTGGATGCTTTTCAAAGGTGACGCCAGTGGTCAAGAATGCTATAACGCAATTTAGTTTACAGCAGCGCTTTTACCCCTTTGACACATTTGCGACGAATCTTCAAACAACGTAACTTTATGGCGCTGTAGAGCGCAGTTTTGACCCTAACTCCGTCTTAATCCGGCTCAAAATGGTGTTCTGATCCATCGAAGCCAAGATTTCTTGCACTACGGCCTTGGGGCTATTGGGTCCCCAACTGGCCCCGTTTGCCAAGTAATGTTTGGCAATTTGACCAATGCCGTAGGAAGAAACCCCTGCCACCGCTGCTTGGGACACGGCAACAGAGAAATAGGGTAGCAGAGTCGCCCCACCAGTAACAGGCGCTGCCAAGCCCATCATGCCCTTAAGAGAGCTAAGCCCTAGGGTGGTCAGCAGTTCTGCAATGGTCACGCTACCCATCGCCATTGCAATATTTCGCAGCAGCCCCAGGGCACCCTGTTGGGTCATAGGGATGCCGTAGAGCTTAGAGAGGGTCACAATCATGGCGACGTCAATGGTGGCGCTGCTGATCACGTCCAGGAAGGTGATGGGGTTGAGGGCGATCGCCAGGGCCTTCGTCGTCACGCTTTGCCAGATGATGCGGCTGGCCTGGCGATCGCGGATTTCGAGCTTGCGCGCCAGCAACTGTTCGTTAATGCCATCGGCATAGAGCAGCGTATTGAGAGCGACTAGGGCTTTGCCTTCGCGGTCTAAGATTTCTAAAATTTTGAGCTTCAGGTCATCAATTTGAGGTGGGCCTGTGACTAACTCAGCCGCCCAGCTTCCGTCTTGGCGCTGGACGGGCTGGGCCACCAACGGCGCAGCAGCAGCAATCACAATTTCGTTGGGCGAAAGCAGCTCCCGCACTCGCTCATCTCGGATTTTCTGGTAAATCTCTTGGCGATCGGCTTCGGGGTACTGATCAATTTTGTTGAACACCAGCAGGATGGGTTTACTAGCCTTTCTCAACTCCGCCAGCGCGTCGTACTCTACACGGGTGATGTCGCCTGCCACGACAAATAAAATTAGGTCGGCCTGTTTTGCCACTTCGCGGGCCATTACTTCTCGCGCCTGCCCGTCAATTTCATCAATGCCTGGGGTATCAATCAGTTCAATACGGGATTGCCCGCCCCCCGCCAAAGAAATTCGCGTTATGTCTGGCTGTTGTGGATTGGTTGGCTCAATGCTCCAGTTGGCCTGCTGTTGGATTCGCGTTACGCCGTGGATAGGGCCTGTTGCAAAGATAGGCTGACCCAGCAAAGCATTCAGTAAGGAGGATTTGCCTCGGCTGACCATCCCAAATACCGCAATATGAACAACCTGCTGCTCTAGTTTTTCCAGCATTCCCTGGAGCTGCTGGATTTCGGCTTCTAAACCCGATCGCTCTTGTTCAGTCAGATCAATTTGCCCAACCAATTGGCTGAGTGCAGATTGGGCGTTGCGGTAGCTCAACTCGGCTTGGATGTCGTCAAATTCTTGAATAGTTTGGTCTAATTCGGCTTCAAAGGTATGGCGATCGTTGATGGGAGGGGTTTCTGCGACCCATTTATCCCATTCTGCCCACTCGTCGATGTCTTGTGCGTTGTGTCCAGCAGCCGTCATTACAGCAGATCCTTGTGCCTTGGCTTAATGACTAGCGTAGCGGTTCTATTCGAGTTCTGGCGTGTCTAGCTCTGGCACACCTAGCTCTAGCTGCTCAGGCTCTGGCGCACGCCTGACAATTTGCGGAAGCTGATCGACCTCAAAGTATTGGTAAAACTGGTCGGTAACTTGCAGCGTATAGGTACGCCCATTAGAAGATCGCCGTTTTTGAACAAAACCCCGCTCAACCAGTTCTGGAACATGTTGATAAACCCCTGAACCGCGCAACTCAATCAGGTCGGGCTGGGGAATAGGGCCTTTGAGGGCGATCGCAGCCAATGTTCTCAATATCCCCACGCCTAAATCTGTCGGAATCAGGGTGGCAACGAGGGGCTGAAAGGATTCTTTGAGCTGAAGACTATAGCCTGCATCGGTTTCTGCTATTTCTAGGGCGCTGTCGCGCTGAACGTAGTCTTGCATTAGCTCAATCAGGGCTTCTTCTACGTCTTGGCGATCGCAGCCAGCAAGCTCTGTCAGTACGTTGAGGGAAAGGGGCTGAGCCTTCACGTACAGGATGGCTTCTAGCTTGGCAGCGAGTCTAGGGGTAAAGAAATCCGTTTCTGAGGTTGAAGGCATGGCAAAGGGTAATGCAAATGGGCGAGATAAAAAAGGTGGCGGAACCGGATGGTAGTCATGTTACTATGTTTCCTTGGGCTGATAGATTCAGATCTATTGAGTCCAGGTCGCCTTGAAAAAGAATTTTGATGCTGCCAAGGCGCAGTACATGCTGTAGTAAACGTTGAGGTCAACATGGCGAAGCGCCGCAACCTGAAGAAAGAAAAAGCACTCCGAAACCAAGCTTATGCGCGGAAGTTCCGCAAGCGCTCGACGGGCGGTCGCTATGGTCGTCGATTCTACAATAATGATAACCGCGCTGAAGGTGGGGATGACCAAGATCAAGAGAAGCAAGATATTGGGACTGGCGCAGCAGAGTAGC
>JANLSD010000148.1:0-2738 GCA_031362245.1 Acaryochloridaceae cyanobacterium OTE_25_metabat_464
GCACTCAACATTAACGAGGCACAAGAACGAATGGGCTTTCGTGTTGATGCTCGTCATCCAAATATAAAGCAGATTAATAACAAACTTGAATACTTACGGTTAACAACGTGTGTTGCAGACCCAAACGAATTTGGTAACAATACATCAGCGTTACGACGACGATATACATTGCCTGCGTTGTTTGATTTGCAAATCGTTTGCGATCGCAGCGGTATAGACTACCCCGTGGCATTTGGTCTGGATGCTTTACTACTAGATAGCTTGCTTCACTGGAAAAAATCAAGTGGATTGATGATGGCATGAGGATAGAACAATGACAAATTTTGACTCAGAAGAATTTGAATGGCAGGAACCAGATGATTATGGAGTAGCTATTCCTCCTGATGCAAAAGAGCCACCCTTAGTACGATTAGCTCTGGATGTTCTGACAGATCCAGAAGACACTGTGCTTTGTGATTGGGTAGAAAAAGTTTTGCCCCATTTGCTTGACTACTTTAGTCTTACACCTGCAAAGGGAATGAGTTTAGAAGCAGCTCAAACATTAGTTTCTGCATCTCCTAACGTCAAATCAGACAAACGAGAAAAAACCACTAATACTCTTGTGGAGCATAAAGATCAGAGTCTTGCTGTTCATCTTCTCAATGCTGCTGTGGGGGGATGGACTTTAGTTAAGTTGGCAGACTTGGAGGAAATTGAGCAAAGGCTTTATTTGGCAGGCGTTACGCTGCACGACCTCAACAAAATTGTGCTGAAGCGATTGGGTAGTGTGCGAATGGATGGAAAAGAATGGGAGCAATATCAGAGAGGATTTGAAGCCTGGGGTGAGGCATTGGGACTATGGGAGTTTGTTCCACGCAGATATTGGCAAGATGTTGCATTTTTAGCGCAAAATGCTGAGGATAGCAGAGGGCAAAACTTAACACTGGCAAACTTTCCAGAATTACAACTGGATCCAGGCCGTCTTGTAGAGCTTGCTGAATTCGTAAATTTTGCAGATTTAGCGGCTTCGATCGCTCATCATCCCCAAGACCTAGAACAAAATCAGCATGTTAGAGCCGTTGTTCGCAGGCGCTTGCGAGGTCGCTATGGCCTTCAGCACCACCGCACCTCTGAGAACCGAGGACTGTTGACACAAGCTATTCATAACGCTGTGATGGAAAAAGCTCAGGCTGTTGGCTGGAAACCTTTTCTATTTTTCCCTGATGGTGTTACTTACTTTATACCCAAAGATGGGATAGAACTAGATCTATCTAACCTTGCAGATACTGTACGCAATTATATTCTTCAAACCGCAGCAAAAGGTTTAGGTGGTCTTATCTCTAGACAGCCCAAAGGCATTATCAGTCATAGCCCAGATATGCTCGAAGTCGCGACTGTAGATGTGGCAGCGACAACCCTAATTCGGCAAACATTCACCCTCATAGGTGATAAGCGATCGCCCGTAACAGGAACACGTCGGGAAAAAATGCAGAAAGATTTTTCTGAGCTTGCTGATTTAGATTGGGACTATCCGGCAAATCTTCAAGTTGATCGTTTAGCAGAGGGCATTCGAGGTTTAGTCGGTATTCTGGAAGACTACTATGGAACCTCCCATGAGAAAGCTACTCAAGCTTTACTCAATGCGCTCGATTTGAGTGACTACATGGAGGCTTGGCAGCGGATACCCTCGGCAGGCGGTGTGCCACACGGATGGTACTACATTGCCGGACATTATATGCGTCGGCACCAAGGTAGCTTCAACGATGCAGAACTAGAAAATGTAATGCTGAAAGCTATCCAGGATGTTTTGACTATTTGGGGGCAACCAGACAAGCAAACAGCATTTGCCTTTTTAGATGTTTATTTATCAACCGTTTTGAACTTGAGCCAAAGCGGAGAAACCTCTGATTTCGTTGGAGAACTGCGACGGTATCACCTGAATAAAGCAAGCCGCAAACGCGATCCAATCTGCGCGATTTGTAACAGTGCCTTTGATGTGCGAGAAGAGTTCTCTAATTACAGTAATAAACGAGTTACCAGCTTAAAGAAAGAGTCTCTACGAGGCATTTGCACAGTTTGCCAGGTCGAAACTTTACTCAGACGCTATTCTATGGGGCGTGGATTGTCAGCTGAGGATGAAGTTGTTTATCTGCATCTGTACCCAGACTATTTCTTTACGCCCGAAACAGCACTCATCATGAGCCGTGCTTATGAAAGCTTTGCCCAGAGTGTTTTCTCAGACTTAGACAAAGAACTGTCTAAACATAACTACGATCCTAAATTTATCCCTCGTGCGGATATCTTTCGCGTCAACGTCGATCCTAATGATAACCAGAAACGGCGACTGGACAAAGTGGAATACCCACGAGGGCAAATGCATGGTTACTACCTTTTAGGTATTCCTTTTCTTGGCAAAAAACCAACAGATACTGAGTCTTGGTTTATGCCAGCCCTGCTAACGCTTGTGGCTCCGCTGGCTCTAGGTGTCAAAGTTATTGCCAGTCGCGCCACGCTTCCACCCTACAATTCGGGTGCAGATTTCAAGGAAACAGCAGTGATTGACGGAGTGCATAACTATTGGATGCATGGAATGCGAAATGTTCGTTTTCGCTTAGATGAATTAAAAACAGCAATTCCTGCTGCTTTCTCATTTTATGCATTGACCTCTCAAGCTTACCGAGATGCCAGGAAATTTCCAGTTTGGAATGCGCTTAACACAGTCGCCCAAAGCCTAGATACAAATCCTCTATACGTCTTTC
>JANLSD010000152.1:0-4504 GCA_031362245.1 Acaryochloridaceae cyanobacterium OTE_25_metabat_464
GTGCCAAACGCAGCGCCAAATCATAGCGGATCGACTCGTTCTCCAGAAACGCCACCACCTGACCCGTGTCGATAAACGCATGAAACAATTCTGGGTAACGTTGCACCACCATAATTCCCAAGGCGCTGCCCCACGACTGTCCCGATAGATAGACTTTTTCTTTGCCAAAGCGTTGGCGCAGGTTCAAGACCAATTCGTGGGCATCGGTGATGTAGCGATCGGGGGTCAATTTGGAATGGTCGATAGCGCCAAAGGACTTGCCTGCCCCTGGTTGATCCCAGTTGACCACAACAAAGCGATCTTCTAACCCTGGTAGTGCGCGTTGTTCAAGTACGAGTTGACTCCCACCAGGACCACCAGCGAGAAAGAGGAGTACAGGATTGCGCGAGTCTTTGCCGCGAATCGTAATCCATTCTTCAGCGCCGCCAAGTCTCACCTTCTCCAGAATGGCAATGCTGTTGGGCATGGGTTTGCCGTTTGCATCGAGAATAGGAGGGGTGGACGCAAAGAGTTGCGAGGCGAAAATGGCGAGGAGGGCGATCGCCATAAACCCTGCAAGCTCAGCAAGAACTACACGCACGGTAAAGCCAAGTCGAAACACCGCCACCAACAGAGCAGCCTCTGCCATTGCAAATAGAATCAGGATAGGAGCAGGAATGGTGGTGCTAATAAGCAGCAATGCTACAGGCAGCATTGTTAGAACAATCAAGATCAACACTAGCATTCGAAGTAATGTGCTGGCGATCACCCCTATAATTGGTAGTTTGGATAGCCGATTTAGCTTGTGTCCATGAATGATGTTGCTCATGATAATTCCGCATTATTTCCGTATAAACCAATCAATGGGGCGGCGTAGTGAAACTGGCTGCGGATAACCCTTCAAATAACCAGTGCGCAAAATAAATTGAACATTTTCTCTAATTCCAATAGATTGATTCAGCGTTTGCCGCGTTGATGATTCTTCTAATATCTGTGTCATCGGATGAATGGCGATGCTCTTTTCTCGCACTTTTAGGAAAAGTCTTTGCATTCGTCTGCCAGTTTCGAGCAGCGTCGCTACTGAATTATCTTTGCTGGCAATGAGAATCCAACCTGCCGATTCCGACACCTCCTTTTTAATATTGTCAATGCCTTGCTCTCTGAAATCATTTTTCATCACATTGTTTTTATCGTAAAAGTTTCGCACTATCCAGCCAGGAATCCCTTCTATTTCCATACCAGCCGTTGTTAAACCATCACGATATCTATTCGCATCTTTGCTAGAGAATCTGATCCAGTCAGCTAATTCTTGCTGCGCGGGGTTGCGATAGGCTTGAAGGCGGTTGGCTTCAATAGTTTGTTCGTTGATGAATTGACTTTCTTTACTGGTGGTAGGCAGATAATGGATGAATTCTGGCTCTGAATTGACAAGATATTTGAGATCTTCTTTTTTCAGAATGTCACTTAAAAAATTAGAACGAACCGTTCGGCGAGTTTTAATCTTTACGATGTCAAAAGCATTTTTTGACTGTTTTTCGATAAGTTTTACTTCCATCACCCGTTCGGACTGATTAGTTGTAGCAAGTAGAGTCCAATCACAGGCGTAGCTAAAAGAACAAGCGGCATATTCCAGATTTTGAATGAAAGCGCCGATCGATAAAATTGTTTCTCTCTGAGTTGGGTCAACAGCAGGTAGCCATTTACTTTTATCGTTGCCAATAATCCAGTGATAAGGTTCGAGATATTTAACAAACCACGGCTGTGTATTATGACCACTTGGCGCAAGCGAGGCGAGAAATAAAATCTCTTTTTCGTCCGGCTTGAGGGTTTTGTTGCGATCGCGTAGCGTCGGCTTCGTCGAATCGTCTGCTGGTTTTATATCTGCCCTTAAAAGATTGCTTTTATCACTCAATAAATAGGATGTTAATCCGGCTAAAAGGACTGTCCCACCAAAAATACTGATAAATTTGTTTCTGTTCATAATGAGTACCCTTGACAAAGAGAATAAGAATATTTCTTAGTAATACTTAACTGTTTTTAATGTCGGGAAAATACTAATCTGACATTTAAAAAATAGGACAGAGATAAATATCTTATTCATGATTGCAGAGGTATGATTGGTTTAGGGTATGAATTGGTTAAATAGATTTAAAACTTATCTATCCTTCTTTATTATTATTAAGAGTAGCTATTATATAGGTGGTGAATTTACAAGTAATGACAAAAACATAATGGCTCAACTTATTTTGGTTCGGCGTGGACAAAGCCTCTGGCATACCCTTAACAAATTCACAGGATGGGTAGATGTCCCATTAAGTGAACGTGGACGGGCTGAAGCAATGATCGCCTCTTGTCGGCTCAGTGGTTATCGAGTAAATGTCTGCTTTACCAGCAAATTAATCCGAGCAATCGAGACAGCAACGATTTGTCTCCTAAACTGAGTCATGGGTTATAATTCAAATAGTCTGACTCCATAGATACCCTCATGACCTACCTCACCATCGCTTTGCCAGAAGCAATGAAAGATTACGTTGATCGACAGGTTGCCAGCGGTATATATAGTACCGCTGATGAGTTTTTAACGGCTTTGATCGAGCAAGAGCAAGAACGTCAAGCCAAACAGAAAGTTAATGACATGTTACGATCCACGCTCAACAAAAATAAAACGGTCGAAGTAACCGACGAGTGGTGGGAACAACAGCATCAATATCTAACCGAGCAACTTCCGCCGCAAATATGAACCGCCGCATCTTAATAACCGAGGATGCTAACCTCGATCTTCACGAGCATTTTAATTATCTAGCTCAAAATAATCGGGATCGTGCCTTTTATTTCTTTGATGCCGCACGGCAAGCCTTTGCAGCCTTAGCTCGAATGCCTGGAATGGGGCAACAATACAAAAGTGAAGACGAAGATGTTGTCAACATCCAAAAATGGTCGGTAAAAGGGTTTAAGAACTATCTCATATTTTATCGATATAATGATGAAACACTGGAAATTCTGCGAATTATTTTCGCAACAAGAGACTTAACTCCAATTCTAAAAGATTTATAAATATTGATATTAGGTTAACTCGCCTTTCCCTATGCGATATAAAAACAGTTTTCAATGAATAAGTATGCCCTCCAAAGTTTCAAAGATTTTTAACTTTTCCTGACGATTTACTTCAATGTCCTTAGCATCTTGATACTTTACGTTCGTCAGCTTTCGTCGGCACTGCTCAACCAAGGGGTGATGCGAAACCTATTAATAACCAAGTTTTATGGTCAATTTGTACCCTATGAAGCCTGCTGCAACGAAGCCATATCAATGACGAAGCGATATTTCACGTCGCCCTTCACTAAGCGATCGTAGGCTTCATTAATCTTTTGAATAGGGATGAGTTCGATATCGGCAGTCACATTATGCTTGCCGCAAAAATCCAGCATCTCTTGGGTTTCTTTGATTCCACCAATCAGGGAGCCGCTGAGACTACGCCGACCATAGATAAGGCTCCCAACATTAAGGGAAAGCGGGTCGGGCGGAACACCCACTTGGGTGAGGTTGCCATCACGTTTTAACAGGACAAGGTAAGCATTGATATCATGCTTCGCAGAGACGGTATCGAGAATGAAGTGGAAACTGTTGAGATGTTTCTTCATCTCGTCTTCATTCTTGGAGTTAACCACTTCATCCGCTCCAAGCCGCAGTGCATCTTCAACTTTGTTAGATGAGGTCGTGAAGACCACAACGTGCGCGCCGAGCGCCTTCGCCAATTTCACCCCCATATGCCCCAGTCCACCCAGTCCCACAACGCCCACTTTCTGGCCTTTGGTCACATTGTGATGGCGCATGGGAGAATAAGTCGTGATCCCAGCGCATAGCAGAGGAGCAGTAGCAGCGAGATCCAAATTCTTCGGAATTTTTAGAACAAAGGCCTTATCTACCACAATGCTTTCAGAGTACCCACCGTAGGTTATTCCGTCAGTATGCTTATCGGGAGAGTTGTAAGTCCAAATGGTGCCATTCTCGCAGTATTGTTCTAGGTTGTCCTTGCAGTTGGCACAAGTGAGGCAAGAATCGACCATGCAGCCCACCCCAACGGTGTCCCCTTTTTTGAATTTGTTGACCTTCGCTCCCACGTCCACGACACGCCCGACGATCTCGTGGCCAGGAATGCAAGGATAGACGGTGCCATCCCATTCACTGCGGACGGTGTGCAAATCAGAGTGACACACGCCGCAATATAAAATTTCAATTTGTACATCGTGCTTGCCGACCTCACGACATTGAAAGCTGAAGGGTGCCAGGGGCGCTGTAGCATTTTGGGCTGCGTAGGCATTCATTCTCATCGGATTTTCTCCTGATTATTTTAGATAAACTTGCTTAAAGGCCTTGACTAAAGCCTCAACTTGCAATCACAGTGATTTGTAAAGTCCTCCTTTGTTGGCACTTATTCAAATCTTTAGCCTGCAATCGACCTGCTGATTTCGTGTCTTGTTTTGATTACTTTTATCGTTCAGATGCATGGTCTCATATACGGTCA
>JANLSD010000173.1:0-14464 GCA_031362245.1 Acaryochloridaceae cyanobacterium OTE_25_metabat_464
GCGAACACAACGCCAATCCCACCCAATCCACCCGTGATCAGATACAGTCCACCGGGCTTGAACGGGAGGGGTACACTAGGCGTTTGAGCCAGATCGACTCGTTCTAGCGCCGTTACGAAGCGCTGTCCGTGCCGATAGGCCACTTCCTGATCGCCCGATAGGATGCGGAGTTCCTGAAGCAGAGCATGAACCATCTCGTCCTGGGGCGCGATCGCCAAATCAATATGGCGAACCTTGATCCAGGGCAGTTCGTGGGGAATCGTTTTCAACAGACCTAAGAGGGGCGACTTTTCATAGGCGATCGCATCTTCCGCTGTTACAGCCTGAGTGTGGCTACTGCCGATCTGAAGCTGAACCCGCTGACGTGATCCCTGAACTTGCACCAGTGCCTGAGTCAAAAACAGCAGACTGTCAATTCCCTGGATCTGTGCTTGTTCCAGCGCAGCAACACTCGAAATCTCTTGAACAGCGTCATCGTAAGTCCATAAGTGCAGAATCTGGGTTATTGGGGTGCGATCAGCGATGACGGATGCAATCAATTGCTGATAGTGGCGCGGATTTTCCGGTGCAAGGCAATAGCGATTAGGACTGATCTGAAGGAAATTAGTGCCAGCTTCCACGGCAATCCATGCCTGATGATCACAATCTAGCGCCTCACAAACTGCCGCGCCAAGGCCAAACCGATCTATAAAAATCAGCGCTTTGTCTGGGGGACTTTCAGGTGTGATCGCGGCGTAGTCTTTTCGCTGCCAGATGCGGCGGTAAAACCAGTTGGGTAAAGTATTGCGGGTTCCCAACTGCAAGTCAATTTGTTTCAGTCGATCCTCAAACTCGCCCCCTTCAAAGGATTGCTTCAACTGCGATCGCTGAATTTTACCAATCGCTGTTTTAGGAATCGCGGTCTTTTCAAGGGGAAGGAGATAGATGGGATTGATGCCCAGCGATTGCACAACCTGTTGCCGAATGGTGGTCAGAAGCAGTGCCAGGTTTGCGGGGTCTTGGCACACCGGACTGAACACGATCGCGAGTTGGTCGGTCGTGCTATCGGCAGCCCGAACCCCGATTGCCGCCGTGTAAGATGCTTCGACATCGGCGATCGCATCCACTACCGCTTCAATTTCGTGGCTGTAATAGTTCAGCCCATTCATCACGATGACATCTTTCTGGCGTCCGGTAATGGTTAACTTCCCATCTCGCAGAATGCCCAAGTCACCCGTATTAAACCAGCGATCGGCGGTAAATGCCTCCCGATTCGCTGCCGAATTTTGATAATACCCAGAGGTCACACAGGCTCCCCGCACCTGGAGCTGACCCACCGTTTCCTCCTGAACAATGTCTCCGACTTCATCCACAATTCGGATAGAGAACCCCGGCATTGGCGCACCAACCTCGACAAAGGAATCACGATCTGTGGTGGAGTTTAAAGAAAAGTTGTGGGAAAAGATAGCGCCAGAACTCGTTTCAGCCATCCCCCAGACGGGATGCATCGCCGTTGCAGGTAATCCATAGAGTGCCAGCCGTTGCATAAATCGGCGGCTCTGTTGAGCAACAATAGCTTCCCCGCCATTAAAAATAAACCGCAGGCAGGATAGATCCCACACCCCCTGATGGCCTTTTTCCAGATGGCTATTGACTAACTCATAGGCAAAGTTG
Source organism: Acaryochloridaceae cyanobacterium OTE_25_metabat_464 (assembly GCA_031362245.1). Classification (GTDB taxonomy): domain Bacteria; phylum Cyanobacteriota; class Cyanobacteriia; order Thermosynechococcales; family Thermosynechococcaceae; genus JAAURS01. Next base: position 1,654 of record JANLSD010000173.1, read on the forward strand.
GGTGCCCAAGTGAGCGTAACGCGATAGCGATCAATCCAGTTCAACCATTGTAAAGGCTGTTGCAAGATGGTCTGCATCGGGGCATGAATCTGCTGGCAGCCGAGGTAGACATCGCGCAGATGGAAGAAAATAATCCCCCCAACATGATCCAGAGGCAACCAGTTCAGCGAAATGTCGTCGGGACTAAATTGATTCATCTGGACGGTCGCAGCGACTTGCTGAAGCAGACTAAAATGGCTGTGCATGACCAATTTTGGCATTCCTGTGCTGCCAGAGGTGAGTAAAAATAGGGCAATATCCTCTGGCTGGCTGCGATGCCAGTTGAAATCTGGCTCAAAGGCTCGCAGTTTTTCCACCGTTGCCACCTGTAGTGCAGCTAAACCAGGTAATTGTGACAGCGACTGAACAGCCGTAGCCTGACTGATTTCGGTTAGCACAAGCGGGTGTCCCAACAAGTTCCAGGCATTTTCCAATTTGTGGGCGGCATTGCTATCTTGACCTGCCACTAAAGAAAGGGGGACAGGCACAAAGCCGCCCAACTGACAGGCCCAAAACGCAGCGATGAAGGGTTGGGGGCGATCAAACTGGAAGATGACGGCAGCTTGAGGCTGCAATCCGCGTGCGCGCAACCCTGCCAAAATGCGTTGGGCATCTGCTAACAGGTCTGCATAGGACTGTACCTGCTCGCTGCCGTTGGGCTGAAGGAAAACCATTCCCTTTGCAGGTCGTTGCCTTGCCGCTCGTTGCAGCGCGTCCGACAACGTGACTGAGCCATTAAAGCCCTGGGTCAGGGGTTCTCCGTGGCTAATTGCCAGATGAAAGCGGTCTGATGCGGCCTGGTTTGCCAATGGACGATCTAGCGCAGTGTCTGGATTGACCGATTCCGCGATCGCACCTCTCCAATAGGGGATCAACTCTGACACATGTAAGGGGGGATGAGGCTCTGGTTGGGTTTGAATCACCACCTTCACGTTCTCAGTGCCGAGCCGAGATCGCAGGTAGGTTTGCCAGCGCTGCACCAGATCTGGCTCAATCACCTCTAGCTGTAGCAGTGCCTCGCGATCTATTTGTCCTGCTGGATTGTACGGCAGGGTAGACAGGGGCACATAGGCACTGGGTTGCTGAGAAGGGGACAACACGTTACCCAGGTAAGCATGCAGTGGTGTCGGGGAGAAGGGGGCTGTGGGAACAATGTATGCCACCAGGGCTAAGCCTACCTCAGTTTGGCGAACCAGTACCGCACAGTCGCGGATGGACGAATGCGCCAAAATGGCAGATTCCACCTTGCTCACATCAGAATGAAAATCGCTCGTTACCCTTGACTTCCTATTCATGCCTGTTGCAATCCTTGCGCCATGGCTGGGCTGTTTTACCGTTTTAGTGAAGTTAAGCGAGATCTCCAAGTTCATCTACCTAAATTTAAGGATTCAGGGTATCCAAGAACCTCGATTACCAGAAGGCAAAAAGAACCCATTTTGATGAAGCGATCATATTTCCAGCATATTTGGGTAGATAGACGACATATTTTTGCTGTAGAAACCAGTTTACTAAGTCAATCTTAAGAGAAAGCCATTTAGCTACAGAACGTGTTACAAAAAGTTGGAGTAGTAAAGCTAGAAGAACGCTGAATTCAAGCGCCAGGTCTTAAGTATGGAAAGGTAGAATCATTACAAATAAGGAGCGGTATAGAAATTCTTAATTTTTCTATATGGTGTCCAACGCCTTTTTTTGATTCAATTGCTTCATAGATACACCGCTGATTGAGTGAGTGGTGGCGTTTGTTCATTACGGAACTTCCATGAACCAGTCACACCCATCCAATCCGCTCAATCAATCGGAACCTGTAACAGGCGAACTCAGTGGACTGGAAATTGCCGTGATTGGAATGGCAGGACGCTTTCCAGGAGCCAGCAGCATTGATGAGTTTTGGCAAAATTGCTGTAATGGGGTAGAGTCGATTTCCCATTTTAGCGATCAGGAATTAGCCGCATCGGGGATTGATCTGCAAAGCATCGAGAATCCCAAGTACGTGAAGGCAAGCGGTATTCTGCCTAGAATTGAGGAGTTTGATGCGGCGTTTTTTGGCTTCACCCCGAAAGAGGCTGAAATGCTAGATCCGCAGCATCGGCTTTTTTTTGAATGTGTGTGGGAAGCGTTGGAACACGCTGGGTACAATCCACAAACCTATGCGGGCGAGATCGGGGTTTACGCAGGGGCAGGCATGAACCTTTACCCAGGGCGAACTTATTTCATCAATCATCTTTACCCCAATCGCAATCAATTGGCATCGGTTGACGATTGGCAACTGTTGATCGCCAATGCCTATGACTTTTTGCCCATGCGGGTAGCTTATAAATTGAACTTGCGGGGACCGAGTGTCAATGTGCAATCCTCTTGCTCAACGTCTTTGGTGGCCGTCCATCAAGCCTGTCAAAGTTTACTCAACGGGGAATGTAATCTGGCTTTAGCGGGGGCGGCGGCGATCGCAGTTCCCCAAAAAGCGGGCTATTTGCATCAGGAAGGAATGATCCTGTCTCCCGATGGTCATTGTCGCGCCTTTGATGCCAGGGCGCAGGGAACCGTGGGCGGGAATGGAGCGGGTGTAGTGCTGCTCAAGCGGTTGGCCGATGCGCTAGCCGATGGCGACTGCGTGCATGCGGTGATCAAAGGGTCAGCGGTGAATAACGATGGGTCGCGTAAGGTTAGCTTTACTGCTCCCAGTGTTGAGGGGCAGGCAGGGGTGATTGTTGAGGCGCAGGCGATCGCAGGCGTTCCGGCAGAGACTATTACCTATGTTGAAGCCCATGGCACAGGCACTAGCCTGGGCGACCCCATTGAAGTTGCGGCGCTAACTCAGGCATTTCGGAGCAGCACTCAAAAACAGGGATTCTGTGCGATCGGCTCCGTTAAACCCAACATCGGACATTTGGACACAGCATCTGGGATAGCAGGATTGATCAAGACGATAATGGCACTCAAACACAAATGTTTACCGCCCAGCATCAACTTTCAAGAACCCAATCCCAAAATTGATTTTGCCCATAGCCCGTTCTACGTCAACACTGCCCTCACAGAATGGAAAACCAACGGAACACCGCGTCGAGCCGGAATTAGTTCGCTGGGAGCAGGCGGGACGAATGCGCACATCATCTTAGAAGAAGCACCCGAAAGCAGCAGAGCATCGACAGAGCGCCAAGGCGAGGGAACCAACGCCCAGATCCTAACCCTGTCCGCCAAAACCGAGATTGCCCTACACCAACTCACCCAACGCTATTACGACTTTTTACAAACCCATCCCGACCTTTCCATTGCAGAACTCTGCTACACCACAAACATCGGACGCGCTCACTTCCAGCATCGCCTTGCCCTAGTAGGAAACTCCATTGCCCAACTCAGCGACTCCCTCGCCACCTACCTGAGTGCCCCGCCGCCCCCACCGATTCCCCCAGACGGCATTGCTTTCCTGTTCACCGGACAAGGCTCCCAGTATGAGGGCATGGGACAGCAGTTATACCACACCTATCCCGTATTCCGAGACGCAATCAATCACTGTGCAACCCTCCTAGAGCCTGACCTAGACCTACCTCTCTTGCAGCTTCTCTACCCTGACCCTGACACTCAGAATCCTGCAACCCCTCTCCCCTCCCCGCCCACCCGCCTTGACCAAACCTGCTACACCCAGCCCGTCCTCTTTGCCCTCGAATATGCCCTTGCCCAACTTTGGCGCGCTTGGGGGATTGAGCCAAAAGCCCTCCTGGGTCATAGCGTCGGTGAATACGTTGCCGCTTGTCTGGGTGGGGTCTTTAGTCTGGCGGATGGTCTTAAGCTGATTGCGGCGCGGGCACGTTTGATGCAGGCTTTGCCCCCGACTGGCACCATGGTCGCCGTGTTTGCGACTGCGCCATCGGTGTCTAGGGTAATTGAAGCGCTGCCAGAGGTCGCGATCGCCGCGTTCAATGGGGCGCACGTGGTGCTGTCTGGGCCGACGGATGCGATCGCCAGGGCGATCAACACGTTTCATGGTCAGGGGGTGAAAACAAAGCCGCTGATGGTGTCTCATGCGTTTCATTCCCCGCTGATGCAGCCGATACTAGCAGAGTTTGAGCAGGTGGCTCGACAGGTGACTTACCATCCGATTCACCCTGATTTTTACTTCATCTCCACGGTCACTGGAGCAGCAATAGGGGCAGCGTTGAGTACCCCGGAGTATTGGGTTAACCATATTCTGCAACCAGTATGCTTTGCACAGGCGCTGGAGACTTTAGCCAGCTTGGGGGACTGGACGTATCTAGAAGTGGGCGCGATGCCGATTTTAGTGGGCATGGGGCAGCAGTGTCTTGCGGTCGATTCCACTCGCTGGTTGAGGAGTCTCCATCCACAGCAGTCGGAGGTGCAAGGGATGCTGAGCAGTTTGGCTCAGGTGTATCAGCAGGGGTTCCAGGTCGATTGGCAGCGGGTACATCAGGATGCTTTTCATCAACGCATCAGTTTGCCCACCTATCCGTTTCAACGGCAGCGGTTCTGGGTTGAACGCTCCACTTCCGACGGCATGAATCAGCGCCTTCCCCATTTGCATCCTCAGTCAGGCTCAAAGGGATTACATCTTTCCAGAGCCAGCCTAGAAGCATCGCCCCTCCCCTCATCCATCCATCCCCTCCTGGGTTCTAGAGTACCGCTGGCAAACTCACCTGAAATCCGGTTTCACGCTCAGATCGGCGCGATGGCTCCGGCGTTTCTGGATCATCATCGGGTGTATGGGGCTGTGATTATGCCAGCAACAGCATATCTAGAGATGGTGCTGGCGGCAGCCAATCGTATTTTTAAATCGAATGCGTTGGCACTAGAAAATGTCCGGTTCAGAAAAGCATTGACGCTCACCGCAGATGCAGTGAAAATGCTTCAACTCATTCTGCACCCCAGCGAGTCCAATGGATATTCATTTGAAATTTTTAGCGGCGACCTGAGCGATGACGATGCCAATTCTTCTTCCTGGACGCTACATGTGACAGGAAATGTTACGGCAATGGATCTAAAAAGCTGGATTGCACCCACACTAGACCCTGCGTCATTCATTGCGCCTGCTGCTGCACAGATGCTCTCCTCAGATGAACTCTATCAACGATTTGCTAACCAGGGCGTTGAGTATGGTGTCAGTTTTCGATCTGTGAAACAGGTCTGGCAGCATGAGGGAGAAATACGCGGGGAAATTGAGTGGTTAGACGCTGAGGTTGCGACAGAAGATCTGTATCAAGAAAATCCGTATCAATTTCATCCAGTGTTGTTGGATGCCTGTCTCCAGGTTTTGCAAGCGGCATTTTTGCAAGAGGCTAGCGAGGTAGCCCATGTGCCGATCGCAATTCAGCGATTGCGCGTGTATAACCGTCCAGGGCAGAAACTGTGGAGCATTGCCAGATTGCGAGATGCCAGCGCTAGAACCCTCACTAGCGATTTACAAATCGCTAGTGCTACGGGCGAGATCATTGCTGATTTGAAAGGGTTGCAGGTTCAACAAATTGCGTCCGAAGCCTTTGTGTCTCCCAATCAGCGTCTGCCAGAAGAATGGCTGTATCGTGTGGAGTGGCAATCGCAACCGCGCCAGGAGCCGCCCACGCTCATATCTCAAAATAGCCATCAACACACTCGTCAACACTGGTTGATTTTGGCAGATCGACAGGGCACAGGTCAGCACTTGGCTCAGACGTTTCGCGCTCAGGGCGATGATTGTACGCTGGTTTACACTGGACAGTCCTACGGTTGGATCGATGAATCCGAGGTCTGGATCAACCCCCAACGTCCAGACGACTTTCAACAGCTACTCACTCACCTCCAAGACAACCAACGCTCCCTTGCTGGTGTGGTGCAGTGTTGGAGCCTAGATGCTAGAGATCCCGCTGCGTTAACGACCGAAACCTTAGAAACTGAAACCCGACTGGGCTGTGGCAGTACCTTGCACTTAGTACAGGCACTGGTGAAAACGCTGGGGATGACAATGCCGCCCGTTTGGATAGTCACGCGCGGGGCGATCGCTGGGGACAGAGGATTTGCCCAATCTACGCTGTGGGGTATGGGCAAAGCGATCGCTCGCGAACACCCAGAACTCCCGCTACGTTTTGTAGATTTAGATCTTGACGCACCTGACATTAATGCTCTGGTTGAGGAGATCAGGTCTCCGAGCACTGAAGATCAGATTGCATTCCGGCACGGCACCCGTCAAGTGGCAAGATTAGTGCGCTATTACCCTGAAGCATCCCTGAACGCTGCCCAGCTTCCGATTCAGCCACAGCGCACCTATCTCATTAGCGGTGGGTTGGGCGGACTAGGGCTGTTGGTTGCCCGCTGGTTGGTGGAACGGGGCGCAACGCACCTGGTCTTGATAGGACGCAGTGGCACCAATAAGGAGCGCGATCGCCAGATTGCCCAACTCCGTACCCAAGGGGCCTCGGTGATGGTTTTACAAGCTGATGTTTCGCAGCCGCAGGCCGTCGCTGAAGGGTTGGCAGAAATCGCGCGATCGTATCCGCCCTTGCGTGGAATTATTCATGCTGCTGGCGTTGTAGAGGATGGAGTATTAATGCAGCAGACTTGGGAGCAGTTTCATCGCGTCATCACGCCTAAAGTACAGGGTGCCTGGAACCTACATCGACTCACTCAGGATCTGCCGCTGGATTTTTTCCTGCTATTCTCGTCAGCCGCCTCGCTGGTAGGGTCTGCGGGTCAAACCAACTACTGTGCCGCCAATGCCTTTTTAGACGCATTAGCCCATTATCGCCATCGTCAGGGCTTACCCGCCTTAAGTATTAACTGGGGTGCCTGGGCAGAAATTGGTGTCGCTGCCCAGCGTCAGCTAGAGCAGCACATCAAACTGAAAGGCATGGGGATGATATCGCCTGCTCAAGGACTGCAAGCATTACAAAAAAGCTTCTCTTGGCCGATCGCGCAGGTAGGCGTTGTCCCGTTTGACTGGCAGACCCTACTGCTACAGTTTTCCGCTAACACCGGTTCGCCGTACTTGAGTGAATTCACCCCAGCCCTGGATACCGCACCGCTCGTGCAGCCCACGGTTGATATTCGGCAGCAACTGCAAACGGCTGCCTTTGACAGCCGCACCCTCCTGTTAACCCAGTATCTGCAAGCACAGGTTGTCAAAGTGCTGGGGAGCCACCCCGTTCAACTAGAAACCAACACGTCGTTGAGTAAACTGGGGCTAGATTCACTCATGGCGATCGATATCCGCAATCGCATCATCACCGATTTGGGGGTGGATCTTTCCCTCGAACTGTTTGTTGAAGGGGCTAGCATCACCCAACTGGCAGATCTACTCCTGAAGCAACTTGCGGCGCAGGACTTGATTCTGTCGCCAAATATCGAAATTTCTGAGGACATGGAGGAAATCAGGCTATGAATTTGGGTGAGCTTTTAGCTGAACTCTCAGAGCGGGGTGTGAAGTTATCGGTAGATGGGGAGCAACTTTGCATTCAGGCACCCAAAGGATCGCTAACGCCCGATTTACGAAATGCACTGGCAACCCATAAGCCAGAAATTATTCAACTCCTTCACCGTAGCCAAATTGGATCGACCTCCCTGCCATTAGTACCCGTTGCGCAAAAGCAAAACTTACCTGTCTCGTTTCAACAAGAGCGTTTGTGGACGCTAGCTCAGGTAGCGCCCGTTGCATCTGCCCATAACATTGCGCAAGCGATTCGGTTAAGCGGGAATCTAAATTTCAACTGCCTGCAAACTAGCATTAATGAGATTGTTTGCCGCCACGATGCTTTACGCACAACATTTGGAGTGATGGACGGTAACCCAGTCCAACATATTGCGGCACCGGAACTCATAACACTCTCGGTCTTGAGCCTGGAGGCTCTCGATCCAACCGAGCAGATCGCAACCTTCTGGAAATTAGCCGATGAGATGGCTAAGTTTCCCTTTGATTTGGCGAACGGTCCCTTGTGGCAGGTAAAGCTGATTCGCCTGCATTCCCAGGAGCATATTTTGGTGTTTGCCATCCATCACATCATCAGTGACATGATGTCGGTAGGATTATGGATTCGAGAACTCGCCCTGCTTTACAGCGCCTTTGTCCAGGCACAGCCTTCTCCCTTACCTGCACTGCCAGTTCAATATGGAGACTTTGCCGTCTGGCAGCGCCAATGGCTCAATGATACGGTTCTGAAGCCGGAACTGGACTACTGGAAACAGCAGCTTCAAGGAGCCTCGTTCGACTTGAAACTGCCCATTGATCGCCCCCGTCCGCTGCTGCAAAATTTTCAGGCTCAGCGGCAGTTTTTTCACTTCGATGCTGACCTGTGGCAAGCCATTAAACAGCGCAGTCAGATGCAGCCTGGCATCACACTATTTATGGTCTTCGTTGCGGCGTTTAAGGTCTTACTGTATCTCTGCTCGCACCAAGATAATATTTTGATTGGGTTTACCACCTCCGGTCGGGTTCATCCTGCGGTTGAGTCCATGATTGGTTTCTTTGGCTACCCTTTGCTGCTTCGCACAGATTTGTCAGGCAATCCGACGTTTTCAGAGGTGCTAGACCGCGTGCGATCGGTGGTCTTATCGGCCTACGCCCACCAAAACGTCCCGTTTGGCAAACTAGTCGAAGTGATGGGATCAAGTCGAGTTGCGCCAGGATCCTCCTTTTTTCAAACCTTCAGAACTGGGTTAACTTACGTTAATAATCAACTCCCCACTGACTTGACCGAGCTACCCGATCTGACGCTTACACCCGTTGAAGATGGGATGTGGGGACCCACTGATCTGGACTTATACCTTTACATTCATGAAATTGGAACGGATATTCAGATTGGGATTGCGTACAACACCGATATTTTTGAAGCTGAAACGATCACCGATTTAGGGCAGGCATTCTTTCAGATTTTGGCGCAGTGGGCACAGTCTGCCGATATCGCCCTGAATCAGTTTCAGTTGCCGGAACGTCTAGAAGCAAAAGCGCAGCTTGCTCGTCAAGACGGACTGCAACCGTGGGCGATCGCCGCCACCTTCACCGCCGATCCAATGGCGACCCCCCTCAACTTCTGGATCCAGCAGCTCAATCTATCGGCAAAGATTGTCTTTGCTCCCTATAATCAAATCTTTCAACAGCTCCTCACCCCCAATAGCCTGCTTGCCACCAACCAAACCGGAATTAACATCATTCTGGTGCGCTTAGAGGATTGGGGTAAGAGCGATTCGACATTAGCAGAGAGCGATCAGCCTTCTTCGCCTCAGCTCTCCATCGAACGCAATGCCAATGATTTAATTCTGGCGCTCCGTCAAGCCACTGAGCGAACGCCGATTCCGCATTTACTCTGCCTACTGCCCAATCGCCCCACAACGCTACAAAATCCTGATCTGGCAGAGTTTTTGCATCAAATAGAAACAACATTTGTGCAGGAACTGACCGATTGCCAGAGCGTCAATGTGATTACTAGCTGGGAGTTAGCCACAACCTATCCAGTCAGTGCGTTCTATGATGCACATGCCGATGAATTGGGGCATATTCCCTATACGTCAGCTTTTTTTACGGCGTTGGCAACGCTGTTATCTCGAAAAATTCATGGTTTGCAGCGATCGCCCCATAAAGTAATAGTTTTGGACTGCGATTACACGCTGTGGCAGGGACTGTGTAGTGAAGATGGGGTAGATGAAATTGTAATTGATTCGTCCTATCAGGCATTACAAGCATTCATGGTGCAGCAGGGTGAGCAGGGTAAATTGCTGTGTCTATGCAGCAAAAATGATGAAGCAGATGTCTGGGCTGTGTTTGAACAGCGTTCTGAGATGGTACTCAAACGCCAACACCTAGTAGATTGGCAAATTAACTGGCTGTCAAAATCAGAGAACTTGAAATCTCTGGCTCATTCGTTGGGGCTAGGATTGGAAAGTTTTATTTTCATGGATGACAGCCCAGTTGAATGTGCCGAAGTTCAACAACACTGTCCAGACGTTCTGACCCTTCAGATCCCAACCGATCCCACTCAAATCTCCGCCTTTCTCCGTCATATTTGGGCATTCGATCAGCAGCAAACGACCGCTGAAGATCATCAGCGCACCATCTTTTACCAGCAAAATTTGCAGCGGCAGCAGGTTGCACGTCAGTCTCTGACGCTGCAAGACTTCCTCAACAGTCTCGATCTGCAAGTCGAGATTACCCCCATGCAGTCCTCTCAGGCAGATCGTGTTGCTCAACTGACGCAGCGCACAAACCAATTTAACACCACCACCCTGCGCCGGACGACGGCTGAAATTCAAGCCCTTTGCCCATTACATTCCGACACTTGCTACGTCGTCGATGTGAAGGATCGCTTCGGACAGTATGGCTTAGTTGGGGTGATGATAGTTCGAGACAAACCAGCGACGTTGGTGGTTGATATTTTTCTCCTGAGCTGTCGCGTGTTGGGGAGAGGAGTAGAATATCAGATGCTCAACTTTTTAGGAAGCTTAGCCCTAGCGCGGGGACTCGAATGGGTCGAAATGATTTACAACCCAAGCGCAAAAAATCAGCCTGTGGGTGCGTTTCTAGAACAGGTAGGCGCAATCTCCAAAGAGCCGATCTCAGGAGGTTATTCCCTTCGATTCAAAGCGGACACCTGTCGCACCATTGCTCTGAAGGATGACTCGAATCCTCCCCTCCAGAAGCCCGATTCTGCGGTTGCTTTGCCCTCTAATGCTGTGCAGATCAACGGCGAAAAAAGTCAGATTTTATCTAACAATTTGGCTCCATACCAGGCGATCGCAACCGACTGGCAAACACCGGAGCAAATTCTTCAGTGGCTGGAGACAAATTCTGTTCAGGGGAGCGAACGATCCTCAACCCTAGTTGCGCCTCGCACACAGATGGAGAAGCAGTTGGTACATCTGTGGGAAACCTTATTGCGGCAATCACCCATTAGTATTCACGATCACTTCTTTGATGTGGGTGGCAATTCACTGCTAGCCGTTCAGCTATTGTCCCGATTACGGGAACAATTTAAGGTTACGGTTCCCATCTATCAGCTCTTAGAAACTCCAACGGTTGCGGGCATTGCCCAAGTGATCGAAGCGGCTGGTCTAGCACAACCCACAGCGACCCCCCCCAGAAATTCTGAAATTAATCTCACAACAGATGCAATTTTAGATGCCGCAATTTATCCCAGTCAGCCTCATGAGGTTGTGCCACGCCAACAAATCACCCACCCTAAAGCGATCTTCTTAACTGGAGCCACTGGATTTCTAGGCGCTTATTTGGTGAACGAACTACTGCGGCAAACCCAGGCCAACCTCTACTGTCTGGTGCGGGCAGCGGATGCAGAACAGGGGATGCAGCGACTTCACCGCAATTTGCACACGTATCACCTTTGGAGCGATTCGTTTCAGTCCCGAATCGTTCCTGTCATCGGTGATTTAGCAGAAGCTCAATTGGGCCTTTCTGATGCAGCGTTTCAGCACCTTAGCCATCACATTGACGTGATTTATCACAATGGCGCATTGGTGAATTTTATTTATCCCTACTCTGCGCTCAAAGCAGCCAATGTTCTGGGTACGCAGGAGGTGTTAAGGCTGGCAACGTTGACTCGGCTCAAACCCGTGCATTTTGTGTCTACGCTTGCGGTATTTGCATCGGATGCCTATATCGACACCTGTGTACAAGAAAGCGATCCGTTGGAGTCTTATCAAGGATTACAGGGGGGATACCTACAAACAAAATGGGTTGCAGAACAGTTGATCATACAGGCTCGCGATCGCGGCATTCCCATCTGCATCTACAGACCAGGGGCGATTACAGGAGATAGCCAAACTGGAATCGCTAACGTCAATGACTTTTTCTCTCGGATGCTGAAAGGGTGTCTGCAACTAGGCAAAGCTCCAACCCTCGAACTCCCGCTCGATTTAACTCCAGTAGACTACGGCAGTCAGGCGATTGTGCAGTTATCTCAAAATCCAGCTTTGGTTGGAAAATCCTTTCACCTAGTTTCTTCAAGATCGATGACGTGGAGTCAACTGTTTAATCTGATCGACGATTTAGGCTATCCACTTAAGCGAGTTCCCTACTCGCAGTGGCGGGCTGAACTGTTGCATCAAGCAACCACTTCATCCGAAAATGCGATGCATCCCCTCTTACCGTTGCTAGATGAAGACCTGCCGCTTAAAGAAATGAGGCTACCATCCTTTAATTGTCATAATGCATTGACAGGGCTGGCTAATACTCCAATTATCTGTCCAGATGTTGACTCAGCCATCTTGAAAACTTACATTAGCTATCTGAAAACCAGTGGTTTTTTCTAAAATGCAAGTGAAAGTCAAAGGTGAACATAAATAGCAAAGCTACCGCAATGTGATCGCCACCCCTGCCGCCTCATAAAACCCACCCGTCTGCCGCACCTCAAACCCACCCAGCAGCCCCGCCAGCCAAAGTTTGACTACCGATAGGCCCGTGATCTGCTGAAGTTGAGTGATCGCATCAGAGGGCACTCACTTCAGCAAGCGATAGCTTCGCACAAAGATTCCGCAATCTCTTCTTGCTTCAGCGCCACTAAGATCCCCGCACTCCTATAAAAATCGCTACCCTCAAGCCGATCTATTGCAAACCCTTCATCCAACAACACCGCCAGCCAGCCCTTGACCACCGGATAACCCACCCCATCCAACAACTTCGCAAACCCCACCCGCTCAAGCTTTTGCTGCTGCATCCACAGGGCGATCGCATTAGCCCACTCCCCAACATTTTCGTCATAGGGTTGCACAACGATCATTGGCTCTGGCTCCATCTCAGCCCCCGCCAGCAATAGCGCCGTCTCCTTGGTCACTTCACCAACCACTG
>JANLSD010000326.1:0-10239 GCA_031362245.1 Acaryochloridaceae cyanobacterium OTE_25_metabat_464
TTGGGTTCATCTTCCTCCGTCTCAAACAAACGACTCCAGCGCGATCGCTGTGGCTGGTCATCGTCGTCATCGTCGTCTTGGGGCACTCTCCTGTCATACGTCGCCGCAGCCTTTTGGGGGCGATCGTGCCAATCTTGGGCCGGAGGCTGGTGCCAGTCTGAGGTACTAGGGTTTGTCCTGGAGCTGCTTCGCTTCGCAGTCTTTTGTTTTGGGCTACGGGTTTTGGCTTTGGAACGTTTGACACGCGGTAGCTTGGGCGATTTCAGTGCCGTTTCTCCCCGCAATAAATACAGTAAAGCCACTCCAAACAACAGCCCTAACGCCACCGCAATCAGCATCACCCACCCTAGGGCGATCGGTTGGGTAGGGCTACCTAAAATAGTGACGACAATCGGAACCGAGTTTTGCAAAACGAGTGCAACCCCAGCGCCCAATAACAGCAGCAAAAGCGCAACTCTCATTAAAGGCATGTCACGCCCTCCTGTGTTTTTGAACCATCGCCATTTTGACCTATCCCAATGACTGTGCTGAAAGGGCTTCCCATAACGCTACCAAGACCGTATTAGAAAACAAAAAACCTTCAGGATCGCTCAACCGCAAACTGCCCTCAGACCGCAGCACCCATCCCTTGTCTTGATAAGGCTGCAATGCATCCCAAACTGGATCCACCCATACCGTACCAAAGCGCCGCGCCAAGTCTTTTAGATTAACCCCTTGGGTACGCCTTAGCCCCACCATAAACGTTTCAAAGAGATGATCTTCGACTGAAAGTGCTGTTTTCTCAAGCACTCCCCCTTGGGCAACGTATTGATCGAGCCACTGCCCATAGGTTTCTCGACTGCGAGGACGGCTAAAGCGCTGCCCCTGCACATAGCTCGCTGCCCCCATTCCAAAGCCATAGTAAGCACCATTGCGCCAGTAGACTGAATTGTGGCGACACTCAAACCCAGGCCGAGCATAGTTAGAGATTTCGTAATGGATATACCCCGCCCCCTGAAGCGTTCGGGACGCCACTCGATACATCTGTGCCGTCAAGTCATCCGTCGGCAAGGGGCCTTCACCTGGCTCAAAGCGCTTACCAAAAACCGTTCCAGGCTCAATGACAAGGTCATAGGCTGAAATGTGCTGAGGGGAAAGGGCGATCGCCGCTTCCAAAGACGCTTCCCACTGCCCTAAAGTCTGATTCGGCAACCCAGAAATCAAATCCAGGCTCAGGTTTTCATATCCTGCCTGACGCAATACATCCACCGCTTCGTAAATATCCTTAACCCGATGGGTGCGCCCACAGTCACTCAGCAAATCATCTTGAAATGCCTGAGAACCCAAACTCACGCGGTTGACTCCCGCTTGGCGATAGCCCTGCGCTTGCTCTAGGGTAAAAGTCCCTGGATCCATCTCCATCGAAATCTCAGAGGATTCTGCTAAACCAAAGTGCTGGGTTAATGTCCCTAGGATCTGATGCACTTGTTCAACAGACAATAGCGAAGGCGTTCCACCCCCAAAGAAAATAGTGTTGAGAGGTAAACCTTGGGGCGATGTGGCCTCAATTTCTTGGCACAGCCAACCCACGTATTGCGCAATGCCAAGCGAGGTTTCCCCACGGAGGCGATCGCCCACCACAGACACCGGAAAATCGCAATAAAAGCACCGCCGCCGACAAAACGGTATATGAACATAGGCCGCAGTTGGCACATCCCAATCTTCAGAATGGGAGCACCCAGCATCAATTTCTGAGAACGCGCAAACCATAAATGTTAATACTGTGACAATTCTTATCCACAGGTACGGTATTCCCTGCACTAAGTCTCTGAAACCGAGAACGTATAATAGGTGTCATGATTTCCACCATTCACCCTACCCCGCCCATCTTTAATAATGGACTCATGCCAGAACATACCCATCCAGAGCGCACCCAGCAATGATTGACGCCATCATCATCTTGACCCTTATTCTAGTCGGCGCAACGGTTGGGTATCAAAGCGTGGAACTCCTTCCCTTTGATATCCTCTCCCAGGTTGCAAACATTGAGGGGCTGCGTTGGGTCACACTAGGGTTTGGTAGCCTCATTGGCGTAGGCATAGGGCTAGTGGTTCAAACCACCTACCGTCGCTTAGAGCGCGGGGTCAAAAAGCTGCCGACAGACGTTCTGTTTAGCCGAGCGGTTGGGTTAGTCCTAGGACTTATCATTGCCAATCTCATGCTGGCACCCATTTTTTTCTTGCCCATTCCCTCAGAGCTTTCTTTTCTAAAGCCCGTCACGGCCCTGTTTGGTAGCTTAATCTTTTCCTACTCAGGTCTCACCTTAGCCGATACCCACGGACGCACCCTCCTGCGCCTCATCAATCCCAACTCCTTAGAAACCGCCCTATTGGCAGAGGGAACCCTTAAACCCGCCCCCGCCAAAATTCTGGATACAAGCTGCATCATTGATGGTCGCGTCCAGGAGCTAGTGGATACAGGCTTTTTAGAAGGACAGATTTTAGTGCCGCAGTTTGTTCTCCAAGAGCTTCAGAAAATCGCCGACTCTTCCAATGACCAAAAGCGCACACGGGGTCGCCGAGGGCTAGATATCCTCAACCGTCTTCAAGAAAATCATCCTCAGCGGATGGTCATTAACCCCGCTGACTACGAAGACGTTGCAACCGTAGATGCCAAGCTGGTGCGCTTAGCCCAAGATATTAACGGCAGCCTTGTCACCACAGACTACAACCTCAATAAGGTCGCCAGCCTGCAAAAGGTGCAGGTGCTCAACGTCAACGACCTGGCCCAGTCTCTCCGGCCCGTCTACCTACCAGGAGACAGCATCGAACTCAAAATCATGAAGGAAGGCAAAGAACCCGATCAGGGCATCGGCTATCTTTCTGACGGCACAATGGTGGTGGTAGAAGAAGGCGGCAACTATATTGGGGATGAATTGCCCGTTGTTGTCACCAGCGCCCTCCAAACCTCCGCAGGCCGAATGATTTTTGCCAGACCTCGATTGTCCGCGCCAACCTAAGGTCTTGTCGTTGGGCGATCGCCCCTTGAATTTCAACCTCCAACTGATATAATCGTAAGAGGGATTTTTTGTAGAATCCTTCGTAATCTGCTCCTGTAGCTCAGTTGGTAGAGCGCTTCACTCGTAATGAAGAAGTCGTGTGTTCGAGTCACATCAGGAGCTTAGTCTAGGAAACTATACACAAAAAGGTTTTTAGGAGTTCTAAATAACTTCTAAAGGTTTTTTTGTTGTTTAAAATTGCATTTGCTTGTGAGTGGGCTACACTGTTGTTAACAGCGACTTTTAAGGTTGTGAAGACTACAGACCACAGGCTTAAGAACTTAAAGGCCATCCCCAGAAGTGATGATACCACAGCGCCCTTAGCTGCTGAAATTCTGGGTGTCAGAGTATCCACAGACATTGATGCCGTCGTGCGATCGCTTCCCAACCGTTCCGCATGGCTACGCCGCGTCATCACCGAAGCGGCACAGCGTGAATTGATTAAGGTGCCCCCTGAGCCGAGTCGAAGGGATGGTGAGGCAGCGAAGGAGTGAAGGAACCAACCGAAGCCCAGCTCAAAAGTCTTTATCGTCAGAGCCAATGGTTAACCAACATTGCTTTTGTTCCCATCCATATCGTGCGCCTGGATGAGCGGACTGGAAACCTATTTATTTTGGCAGGTAATGAAGAGTCGATAGAACTGCAAATCAGCCCCGCTGGAGAGTTGTTATGAGCCAAGTAAACTTTGCCGCTATGACCTTGGATGAAGCTAAACACTACTTCCTAGCTCATCGCGACGATCAAAAAGCCTTCCATGCCTATATGGATAAGCTTCAAGCCTCTGGACGCGTAATAGTCATTGACCCTACTAAACCGGAGTCCGAGACAGCGGCGATTGCCCAAATGCAAAAACGGTTAGGGATGGGATGAAGTATGACCGAACGATGGACAGATGAACGGCTTGACAAATTTGCTTCTACCGTTGAAACAAATTTGATTGACTTGCATCGTGCTACCACAGGTCGAGAGCGAGCAATGGAGGCTCTAGCGCATACCCTCCATCGTGTTGAGATCAAGGCAATCTCAACAGTGGCAATGATGTAACCGCTTGCGATAGTGTAGACTCTGCATGAGCTAAATTTTTTGAGATGGTGACGTCCTTCAGATGCCCTATCATCTGGTTGCATTTTTAATTTCTGCCCTTGTCGTTCTATTCAGCACCCCGTTTGTCAAAACAATGGGTCTAAAAAGTGGCTATGTGGATCTTCCCGATCCACGTAAAGTTCACAAGAGACCAATGGTTAGACTCGGTGGCGTCTCTATTTTTTTCGGCAACGTCATTACCTGGCTCATCATTTGGATTTCGGGGGGATTTAGCGAACTACCTTTAACCTCGCTCTACGAGCTACTGGGCGTTACCTTAGGTGGGCTTTGCTTCTTTCTAATTGGGTTACTTGATGACCTGTTTACCCTCTCCCCGATTTTGCGACTGGTGATGCAGATTGGCGTGGCTGTTGCCGCCTGGTATGCCGGAGTCAGCATTGATTTTTCGACCATCCCCTTCCACGGTTTAGTAGAGCTGGGCTGGCTCAGTCTCCCTATTACGGTGATCTGGCTGGTGGGCATGGCCAATGCCATGAATTTTATGGATGGCCTAGATGGCCTCGCCGCTGGAATTGCGGGTATTGCTGCCGTCATCATGTTAATGGTGAGTCTGTTTATGAAGCAAGACGTTGCGGCAGTATTAGCAGCAGCCTTAGCAGGAGGGGCCTTAGGCTTCTTGCGCTATAACTTTAACCCCGCTCAAATCTTTATGGGAGACGGTGGGGCATACTTTATGGGGTTTACCCTTGCCGCCTTGGGCGTAATTGGACTGGTCAAAAGCGTCACGACGGTGGCGGTGGTGCTGCCTTTTATCATTTTGGCACTCCCCATTGTGGACACTTCAGCGGTGGTATTGACGCGCTTAAGTCAGGGTAAATCGCCCTTTGCGGCAGATAAACGCCACATCCATCACCGTCTGCTTCAGGCAGGGTTATCTCAGCGCAGCATTGTGTTGTTTTTGTATTCCATTGCCTTTTGGGCGGGGAGTCTTGCCACTACCTTTGCAGGGCTTCCAGGGTCTAAAGCCTATGCCATTGGCGCATCGCTACTACTCGGGTATTCGAGCTGGCAAGTCTGGCGGCGGATTCAAGAAAAGTCTTCTTCGAAATAACAGGCTCTTAAAAAGATTGGACTAAAGGATGGGTATGACTCAGGGTGCAGAGGTAATTTGTGTCGGAACTGAGCTTCTGCTAGGAGAAATCCTCAACTCCAATGCTCAGTTTTTGGCCCAAGAGTTGGCAAAACTGGGGATTCCACACTTTTTTCAGACCGTCGTGGGGGACAATCCGGTTCGGATTAAACAGGCGATCGCCCTAGCCTGTCAGCGCTCCAGTCTTATGATCTTCACCGGGGGACTTGGCCCTACTCCAGATGACCTGACCACCGAGGCGATCGCCGATTTTTTTGAGACGCCCCTCCTCGAAGACCCCATCGTCTGGGCCGAAATTGAACAAAAATACACAGCACGCGGCCTTGTCCCCAGCCCCAGCAACCGCAAACAGGCACTCCGCCCCCAAGGTGCAGCGACCTTACCCAACGCAACTGGCACCGCCCCAGGGATTATCTGGGAACCCTGCCCTGGCTTAACCCTCATGACCTTTCCTGGCGTTCCGCGAGAACTCTACGCCATGTGGGCCGAGACCGCCATCCCTTTTTTGCAGCAGCAGGGCTGGGGAAAAGCCCAGATCTACAGTCGCAACCTACGCTTCATCGGCATCCCAGAATCCACCCTGGCCGAAAAAGTTGCCCCGTTTCTCCAGCAAGAGTCCCCCACCGTAGCCCCCTACGCCAGCCACGGAGAAGCACGACTGCGCCTATCCGTTCGGTCTACCTCACAATCCGACGCCGATCAATTATTAGATCCCATCGAGCAGCAGATCCAGGCCCTATGTGGGCTGGACTACTATGGCAAAGATGACGACACCCTCGCAACCGTCGTGGGCAGACTCCTAACCCAGCGGGGAGAAACGCTCTCAGTGGCTGAGTCTTGCACGGGTGGAGGACTAGGTCAAAAATTAACGGACACCCCCGGCAGCTCTGCTTATTTTTGGGGCGGCGTGATTGCCTACGACAACCGCGTCAAGCTTCAGCTCTTAAAGGTAGATGCTACCACCCTAGAAACCCAAGGCGCAGTGAGTGCGATCGTGGCCGAACAAATGGCCATCGGGATGAAAACCCTCTTAGGAACAACCTGGAGCCTTAGCATTACTGGCATTGCTGGGCCAGGAGGCGGTACAGCAGATAAACCCGTGGGCTTGGTCTATCTTGGACTGGCAATGCCCAATGGCGTTGTCACCCATAAAAAATGCCTAATTGGCAGCGGACGGGGACGCGACTGGGTTCGAGATGTAAGTGCATCCCAATCCCTCGACTTGCTAAGGCGACAGTTACTGAACACGCGCTAGCTGAAAAA
Source organism: Acaryochloridaceae cyanobacterium OTE_25_metabat_464 (assembly GCA_031362245.1). Lineage (GTDB taxonomy): Bacteria > Cyanobacteriota > Cyanobacteriia > Thermosynechococcales > Thermosynechococcaceae > JAAURS01. The sequence continues at coordinate 6,495 of JANLSD010000326.1, forward strand.
GAAGGCGTAATCGCATGTACCCGTAGCCTGAATGTTATGTTAAGATTTAGTAACGTGGATTCATAAATGTATTTCTACCCTCTGAAGGTAGTAAAATACAGATCCGTACTGTACGGCAAGGAGCCATTTCTTCAATGGAGTATTTAGAAAAAATCCTTGATGCGCTTAAGCATCTGGCCCGTAAGGTGATTGACGCCATTCTTGGGCCTGAGGCCGAACCAGCGTTAGAACCGATTCGCATTCCAGTCCGCGATCGCCATTTTGGTTAGTTCCATTTTGGGTGGTAGCGTTCTAAAATTTTGATTGAGGGTCAGTCTTGTCCAGCATTCTAGTGCTTCACGGGCCTAATTTAAACCTGTTAGGGGTTCGTGAGCCTGGTATCTATGGGGCTGTGACCCTTCCTGAAATCAACGAGCAGCTTTCGGCTTTGGCGACTCAGCAACAGTCAAAGGTTGAGTTGTTTCAGTCCAATCATGAAGGTGCCATTGTGGACGCGATCCATAATGCTTTTGGTGTGCATGACGGCATTTTAATTAATGCGGCGGCTTATACCCACACCAGCGTCGCAATTCGAGATGCCATTTCTGCGGTGAAGCTTCCCGCCGTTGAAGTACACCTCAGTAATGTGTATCAACGCGAAAAATTTCGCCATCATTCTTATCTGTCTGCTGTAGTGTTGGGCCAAATCAGTGGATTTGGTGCCCAGAGTTATTACCTTGGCCTGCAAGCCCTGCTGACACATCTCGTAAAGCCCTAACGAGACACAATCTGATGTGTCAGCAACTGTGGCATTAGAGTTAGCTTTTGATGGTAGCCAGTGCTGCCACTCTTGCAATAATGCTGACCACAAAGCATACGCTCCAGATCATCATCACGTTCTTGAGGTTGTAGCGATCTACGTTTTGCCAGCCCCAGATAAAGGTATAGATACCACAGAAAATCCCAAAAATGCCCTTCAGTGCACCCTCAGCAGGGAATAGCTTGATCAAGACGATGATGAGGCAAATTAAGCTGCCAAGTCCAGCTAATCCCCCAAGAAGACCTACTAATGCTTCCATACATTTCCTCGATAGTATAGTTGTCTAAATTGTCGCCAAATTTTGATATGGCCTTTCTTAAAAGACCGTTCTCCGTCAATGCCAAGTCATTCTGACAAGCTGACGAATAGAATTAGCCTACGTTTAGAAAATCACATTACAGAACCAAGTGATAGAATGCTTCACGAAATAACAACATTCGTATGAGCCAATACACTATGAAAAGCACCAGAAAGAAGGCCGATATGCCCGTTTTGCCTTCCATCTGTCCGCACCGCCAAACGATCCAATGTCGATGACGGGTGGGCGCAAAGCTGACATAAACCATTAATGCAATCACCCCTAAGGTAAGGGGTGAAAAGGCATGGAGAAGGAATGCCTGTTGCCAGTGTCCTGTTGCGAGAGATTTCATGGCTCGGGTTAAGCCGCAGCCCGGACAAGGAACGCCGAGTCCATGGCGAATGGGGCAGGGCCAACTGGGCAAGCCAAAAGAGACGAGGGTCAAATGTGCGGTGGCTGCACCCGTGACCGCTCGACACAGTGAGCGATTCTGAAGCAGGGGTGCCAAAATAGGGGTGAGTGGGCTAAGTCTTTCCACGGCGGAACTGAATGCTGGGAACTGAGTCTTATTTAGAGTGAAGTTAAGGCATCGAAAGTTGTCTTCTAAGATAGAGAATAATCCCTATGGAGCCGTTTTTATTGTTCCTATGCAAACTCCTGTGACACCGTTTCGGATAAAACAGTTCATTCAACGCTGTGCCGTGTTGCCTCTAGCCGTTGTATTGTGCGCCCATTCAGCGTTGGCGGTAGATCCCTTTCGGGTGGGGATAAAGGCAAGACCCATGGGGCTATCGCTGGAAAGTGCCTTTAAAGATTTTTTCCTCTATGGCAAGTACCAAAGCTCTATCCCCAAGCTGGCAAAGGCTCAAGTTGAAAACCCTAATGAGCCTTTGGTCTATACGTTGCAAGCGGCAACAGCCTATCAAAATCAACAGAACGATAAGTTCTTGGCTTCCTTGTCTAAGATCAGGGATGCATCTAAGGCGATCGCCAGCAAAGATTCGGCGCGATCGCATCTTTACCAGGGTGTTGCCCAAGGGCTGGAGGGTTATTTCCTCAAAGATAGTGTGACGGATCTGCCCAAGACGTTGACCTATGCCAGCTCAATGCTGCTGGAAATTGACAAGGCCCATCAGCTATCGCCCAATGACCCTGAAATCAACCTATTTGTGGGTTTTATTAATATGGTGCTGGGCAAGAACGATGAAGCCCTACAGAATTTCCAAAAGGCTGGCCCTCCTTACTTAGCATTGCGCGGTCAAGCGTTGGTTTATCGTGATACCAGGGATTATGGGAAGGCTCAGATAGCGGTGGATAAGGCGATCGCCGTTGCGCCCCAAAATCCTGAGCTGCTTTACCTGAAAGCGCAAATTTTAGTGTTACAAAAGAACCCCACCGAAGCTATGAAATATTTTGATCAGGCGCTTAAATTGGGCAAGGAACTCCCAGCAGATACGTTGAAACAGATCAATAAAGAGAGAAGTTCGATCGTTTCTCTTGTGCCGAGCGCTAAATAGTGTTGTTTGTCATCCTAGATTTGGTTGAGCTGTGGTTCTAACGGCTGATTGGTTCGTAGGGTAACAGAAATAGCCTGTTCTGATTCTGTTAGAGGTTCAGCCGCCTTAATTTGGCTGTCCAGTAGATCTGCGGTGGCATCGGAAATATCGTGGGTGCGTTGGTGAAGGCGATCGCGCAATACCTCAATGGGCGCAGTGCATTCCACGATGGTGATGGGGATGTGGGCGGCGATCGCCGCTTCTAGCACTTTCCGCCTCAGGGACTGGCGATCATATTTCGCGTCTAGGATTACGGGCCAACCCTGCTGGGCTAACAGCACTCCTATCTCTAGTAACATGCTGTAGGTTTTCCAGGTCATTTCTGGCGTGTAGATACCGCTGCTCAACGTCCCTCCGCTATCGTCGCGCTGGTAAAGCGGAATATCGGCGAGATGTTTGCGCACTGCATCAGAACGCACATGAATGGCGTTGAGTTTTTGGGCCAACTGTCGGGCTACTGTACTTTTGCCAGAGCCGGAAAGTCCTGATATAAGGATGATGCGACCTGGCGACTGGCGGATATAGGCCCACGCTTGGCGATAGTAGGCTTGGGCTTGCTGGAGGAACTTAGTCTTATCAAGGTTAGAAATCGCCGAATCGTTGAGTGCGAGAGAGTTTACATTGCCACGAATGGAGGCGCGCATGCTCAGGTAGAGCGGTAGCAAGACAGCGCCTTTGTAGTCTCCGGTTTGTTCCAGGTAGGAATTGAGGAATAAATTAGCCAGATCAGTGCGCCCCCGAAATTCGAGATCCATGACCAGAAAGGCTGCATCGTAAATGACATCAATATTGCGGAATACTTGGTTGAATTCGATGCAGTCGAAAATCTGAATATTGTCTTGGTAAATGCAGACATTATTCAGGTGAAGGTCGCCATGACACTCACGGATTTTGCCCTCAGTTTGCCGCTGCGCAAACCAATCGGCGTGCCGTTCAAAAAACTGAGCGGTAAAGGCACGGGTTTCGTCAAGCTGCTGTTGGGTTTGCGAGGTACCAATAAAAGGAACGCTAATGGCTTGATTGTTGTTGTCCACCTTCTGAACAGACGCAACGCTGCCGTAAGTCGTCACCTCAGGGTTCGTGATAGCGCTG
>JANLSD010000329.1:0-10774 GCA_031362245.1 Acaryochloridaceae cyanobacterium OTE_25_metabat_464
GAGCGCTATCAAGACTCCCAATCAGCGGTTAGAGAATCAATCCCTTTTATGACCATCACGATGGATTCTGTTCAGACGATGGCTCAATTGGCGATCGCGTTGCCAATTGAGCCGTGAATGGACTTTTTCAGCAAGCCCTAGATATCAGCGGAGTCACAGTCTCTAGCTGGCTGAGCGAAGCCGCAGTTTACGGCCCGCTGGCTACCCTGCGGTAAGCTTAGTCCCAAATCAAGCGCATCAGCTAGCGAAACATGATGCTCACGGAACTGTCATCATGAACCCGCCAGATGGTTTCACCTAAAATATCGGCAACGGAGAGTACCGTCAGTTGAGGAAAACGCTTATCTGGGGGGACTGGAATGGTGTTGGTCACAATGACTTCTTCAAACACACCACTCGATAGACGCTCAACCGCTGGTGGTGAAAACACTGCATGGGTTGCACAGGCGTAAACCGATTTTGCACCTTGCTTGCGCAGCAGCCGTGCCGCCTCAGAGATCGTGCCAGCGGTATCAATCATGTCATCGACCAAAACCGCCGTCTTTCCAGCAACGTCCCCAATCACGTTCATAACTTCCGCCACGTTGTGGGCCTGCCGACGCTTATCAATAATGGCAAGGGGCGCTTCATTGAGTTTTTTCGCAAAGGCCCTCGCCCTAGCAACACCACCCACATCAGGGGAAACAACCACGAGATCTGGCAAGTTTTTTTGCTTCAGGTATCTCAGCAGACAAGGAGAACCGTAAACGTGATCCACCGGAATGTCGAAATAGCCCTGAATCTGGGCTGAATGTAAATCCATCGCCAGAATTCGACTGGCCCCAGCCTGAGTAATCAGGTTGGCCGCTAACTTTGCTGTAATAGACTCACGACCAGCAGTTTTACGATCTGCTCGGGCATAGCCATAGTAGGGAATGACCGCTGTAATCTGTCGTGCTGAAGCACGCCGACAGGCATCAATCATAATCAGCAGCTCCATCAGATGGTCGTTAACCGGCTGACAGGTGGGCTGAATGAGGTAAACATCGCAGCCGCGAATCGACTCTTGGATTTGAATATACAGCTCACCGTCCGCAAAGCTCTTACGAACCATTGGACCGAGGTCTACACCCAGGTATTGAGCGACCTCTTCAGATAGCTCAGTATTGGCAGACCCAGAGAACAGCTTGAGCCGATTATTCTCAGAAAAAACGGGTAAAGCGGAAGGTAAGGGAAGCGTTGCAGAACGAATCACGGCAGATTTCCGAAGCACTTTCCCCGCAATCTTAGCATTCTCCCTTTAGGGTTTAACGCTTTTCTGAAGATTTCTCAAAGGATCAGGTGGGTTTTCCACCAGGACGACGGCGCTGCAAAAATTCTGGAATATCGAGCTTTTTGCTGCCATCAGAGGGCGCAGGCTCAGATTTAGGCGCTTTTGCAACATTCGATGGGGTTGATTGTGCCGCCGTTCGACTGGGGGTAGGGATGTTGACTGCTGCCTGCCCCGTAAACCCAGTGGCAATCACGGTAATTTGAATCTCGCCCTGGCGGCTGTCGTCAATCACTGCGCCAAAGATAATATTGGCGTTAGGGTCAACCACTTCATAAATCGTGTCCGCTGCGATACTGACCTCGTGGAGCGTCAGGTCGCTGCCTCCTGTGATATTGAACACGACACCCTTAGCACCCCGAATGGAGGACTCTAGTAGGGGGGAATCAATGGCTGCGATCGCCGCTTCTTTGGCCCGAGATTTCCCCGACGCAATCCCAACCCCCATCAGAGCTGAGCCTGCATCTGCCATCACAGCCCGCACATCGGCAAAATCCACATTCACGAGACCAGGGATGTTGATAATGTCCGAAATCCCTTGCACGCCCTGGCGCAGAATATCATCCGCGACACGGAATGCCTCTTGGACGGGGGTTTGTTCAGGAATGACCGACAAAATTTTGTCATTGGGAATCACAATCAGAGTGTCAACACGGCTTTGAAGGGCAATCATACCCTCCTCCGCTTGGTGGCTCCGACGACGCCCTTCAAAGGTAAATGGACGAGTGATCACCCCAACAGTCAGGGCACCCATCTCTTTGGCAATCTCTGCCACAATGGGCGCTGCACCCGTGCCAGTGCCGCCGCCCATGCCGCAGGTAATAAAGACTAAATCTGCGCCAGAGAGCGCAGCCGCAATCTCATCTCTCGATTCTTCCGCTGCCTTTTGCCCAATGGCAGGATTCCCCCCTGCACCTAACCCACGGGTGAGCTTCTGGCCCACCTGAAGCTGCTTGGTGGCTTCTGATTGATTGAGGGCTTGGGAATCGGTATTAATGGACCAAAATTCAACGCCAGCCACATTGCTGGCGATCATCCGGTTGACGGCATTACCACCACCACCACCAACGCCAATGACCTTGATATTGGCGGCTCCCGAAGAGACAATCTCCTCGAGCTTCCGTTCCCGAGTGGGAACACCGGCAACATAGCGTTCTGACGTAGAACGGCTCTCAGCACTCACGCCGCCACTACTGCCTTCCGTGCGAGAAGGGTTAGGTGAACCACCAGGTAGACCCGGCGCATTTTCCGCAGTGGAATTACGAGGGCCAAAAAGGCTCTCAAGCTGATTTAAGGAATTTTTATCTTCTGGCGTCATTGGGTCGCGTACAAACTCTAAACCGGGAGGATTCGGTAACTCATACTATAGGGTAAGTTGATCGGAAAACCAATCAAATAAAGCATTAACCGTTTATAAAAACATATGCCGCCGATCTCGAGCGGTCACTGTATTGCTTGATACATCACGATATCAAAGATTAGGGCGCGACCTGCTCCTTGGGGGGAGATGGCACTGTATTCAGCTCAACAATGGGATTTTTGGGATTTTCAAGATTAATGAACTTGATATTTTTGGGATCGACCGTTTGAGGTAAGGCGCGCATCCGATCTAAGGCGATGAGCTGCTCTGCAATAGGGGAACCCATTGGTCCCATCTGAACGGTACCCAGGTCGGTTTTCAAGGTCAAATTACTAGGATTTTGCCAGTCAACTTGCTGGATTTTGACGGGACTACTGTGAATTGGGCCATAGACAGATTTCCATCCATTTTGAAGTATTGGATCAACGTTCACTAAGGTTGGATGTCCCGCAATATTTTTTAACGACACAACCTTAGCTTGGCGAGCATCCAGTGGCTTGAGGTAGCCTGTGACCATTAAATCTGGGGCCTTGCTGCTCTGTCCCAACTTGGGATAGCTTTCATAGGGCAATGGAATTCCGCGATCATCCATCAGCCATAAATCAGAAGGGCCAATGGTGATGGGTTGGGCAGGGACCGATGGATTTTGCACCACCAGCAAACAGTTTGGGCAGGTGGTGAGTGCAACTGGTGGGCGTTCTTGAATGCGAACCAAAATACGGGGTGGGAAAAGCTGACGATTGACTAAAACCTGATCTGCGTGGGTATTTTGCTCCAGCATCGTTTTAATCTCACCCGGTTTTGCCCGCAGTAGGGAGGTCGGGAACGCTAGGGGTAAGAACGTTTCGAGGGCTTGGCTTGAAGTCTGAGTATTGCCTGAAATAGAAACTTGGCTGGCTTTGGTAATTTGCCATCCCGGTTTATTAAATAACCACCCTAACCCTAGAGTGAATCCTAAGGTGGCTGTTGTGCGCCAAGTCCCTTTCCAAAAGTGAGATTGCCGCTGCCGCTTTAACTCTCTGCGGCGGTCTAGCATTGAAACGACTCGGCTATCAGGGGAGGTGTCTGCCATGCTGTCTGACCTTCAAGTATTCTCCGAACAGCGTTTTCGCATTTCACCATAGCAGGAGTTTCGCGATCGCAGCGCAATCTTTCTGCGCCCAAGGTTAGGATTGCCTCAGGCCATAATTTGCCCCACGGCGGTCAATGCAGAATAACTCACCCCTGCGGTGCCTTCTCCAGGGTGGGTAGAATCCCCAACCAGCCATAGATTGGGCAATGGAGTCCGGTTGGCGAACCCAAAGGGACCAAAGGTATTGACGCGCTGACCAATGCCCCCCACAATGCCTAAACTGCGGCCTGTGAATCGCGCAAAAGTACGCGGGGTGGCAGCTTCTTGATGGAGGATGGTGTGTTCATTTAAAGTGAAGTACTGGGATAAACGGGCGATCGCCCCATCACAATAAGTTTTTTTAAGCTGCGCGTAATCCTGGGTTTGTTGGACGCGGTTCCACAGGTGGGGATCGGTGAAGGAAGAGGCAATAATAGTAGCCTTTCCCGCTGGGGCACGCCCGTCCTGGGGCTGACTGACAGAGACAAACAGAGAATTATTTTCGCCAATGGCACCCTCATAGTCATAGAGAAACTGAAGATGAGGGGGGCAGTGGGACGGAATTGCGGCTGCCTCGACGCCCAGATAAATCACAAAGGCTCCAGAGGACTGGGGTAATTTATCAACCCGTCGTCGATAGCTGTCTGGGGCATCGTCGCCGAGGAGTTCCATCAGATTTTGAACCGTCACGTTGGCAACCACATGGTCAGCGGCCTCAAAAGTGGATTCTCCTGTTTTGAGATTTTCTAGGGTGACGCCTGTGGTTCTCCCGTTTTTGACATGGATTGCTTTGGCCCGATGTCGCATCCGCAGATCGCCCCCATCGCGCTTGAGGGCCGTGACGAGGCGATCGCTCAGCACCTGCATGCTCCCTTTGAGGTGAAATAGCCCCTGGGGACTTTGGGAAACACCCAAGGCAGTGGCGGCATAGAGCAGCGCAGTTTCGTCAGAATCGACCTGGGAGTAGAGCTTGAGTTGGAGGTCAAGGAAGGTTTTAAGACGGCGATCACCGTCCAACCCATAGCCCCGCAACGCATCCCCCACCGTGGAAAAGACATGGGGCACGGTAATGAGGGTGTCGGGCCGCAGGGCTTTGGTGGTTTGCCATAGATCCCAAAGGTTGCGGGGGGGAATCACAGGATCGCGGGACTGAAAGGCCCAACTGGCTTCAAAGAGTTGGTTGAGGAATTGCCAAAAGGGTTCGCTGCCTGGAAACTGCGATTGCCGTTCCTGTCGCCAGCGTTCAGGATCTCGCCAGACTTGAATGGGTTGTGTTTCCCCCGGCAGCATGACGGCACAGGCAGGGTCGCAAAATGTGGCTTCTGGCAGGGGGATGCCGAGGGTTTCAAAAATACGATGGTGAATGCCGCCAGGTTCTAGACCCGCCACTTGAGTTGCACCCACATCAAAGGTGAAGCCCCTGCGCTTAAAGGTGGAGGCACAGCCGCCAGGAATCCAGGCTTGATCGGCGATGAGGACGGAGTAGCCTTGATGGGCGAGGAGAGCGGCTGCGGTCAAGCCGCCAATACCTGCGCCAATGACAATAATGCGAGGGGAGAAGGGGGGCACTGAGGAGTGTTACATAACTTAATGTATACATCCTAGAACAATTTGATCGGAACAGGCTGCGCTGACGGATGTCGTAAAGTGGCACAGATTAAACAAGCACCTCTTAAAGTTCCCTACCTGCTTCTACTGAGTGCGTCTTATCCCATTGCGCAACTCGCCAAAGTGTTAGGGCGAAAACAACCCATAGTCCCCGTTCAGATTCGCAAGCTTGTGCGCTCTAACAATATCGTGCCGGACTTTTTGCGCACGGCTGGCTATCCTTACCAATACACCCTCGAAAAAGCCCTAGAAGACTGGAAACACGAAAAGCCTGAAGACTGGGCCAACACTTGAGCCAACACTTAAGACTAAAATTTTTATGGCGCAACCATTGACACTCAGGCATTATGCAAATCTTAGAACCAACCTTACTGGGCGTGATGCTTCTAGAACCACGCATTTTTAAGGATGAACGCGGCTTCTTGTTTGAGTCCTATCACGAACAACGAGCTTGGGATGCGGGGTTACAAGTCAAGTTTGTTCAGGATAATCATTCCTTTTCTAAGCAAGGCACCTTGAGAGGACTCCATTATCAGCTCAACCATCCTCAGGGGAAACTGGTTCGGGTGGCGACAGGAGAAGTATTTGATGTTGCTGTAGATATTCGGCAAGGCTCTCCCACCTTTGGGCAGTGGTATGGCACGTATCTGTCCGCTGATAACCATCGACAGCTTTATGTGCCGCCAGGATTTGCCCATGGGTTTTGTGTAATCAGCGAAACTGCCGATTTTTTATACAAATGCACTGACTTTTATACCGCTGGCGATGAGTATGCTATTCGCTGGGATGATCCAGAGATTGGCATTGACTGGCCGATCACAGATCCAATGCTGTCAGCCAAGGATGCGATCGCCCCGTTGCTAAAAAATGCAGGCACACAACTTCCGATCTATCAGGGCTAGTGGGGAGGTTGGGGAGGTTAAAACCGTCGCCAGTTGCTTTTGTTCCAGTCATTAAGACCTTGAATTTCAAGTTCTACGCCATTCTCAAATTGGACGGTGCCGCTGAGGGTGGGGACTTCGAGATCATCGGGTTGGGTGAGGTGTACTACGGTGCAGGGAAGCCATTCTTGCTCTTCGCCTAGGTCTTCAGGAATCCATTCCCAGAGGCGGCTAGAGACTTCAAGGCGATCGCCCACCCTCAACTCCTGCTCATCGCCCTCTTCGTAGGCAGCTATATCTTGGCGCTGAACACGATTGATCCAGTCAAAGCCATAGCGATCACGCAGAAACTGAACTTGCCCAGACTCTCGTCCTTGGAGCCAGTCGTTGAAGAGGACGGTTTTCCAGTCTTGGGTGGTGCGATCGCACTCGGCCACAAAATCAAGTAATGTCTGACGCTGTTCTTCCGTTAATAGCTCCAGTGGATTCTCGTCTGAATCAGCAATATCTGGATTGCTCAGGGCTTTGAGCAGAACCGTTTGTGTTACCTGCTGCAAAATTTGGCGCTGAACGTCATTGAGGGCCATCCCTGCTGTGCAACACTGACGGAAAGAGGCTTCTAAGGCTTGTTCTAGGGCAAGTTTGATAGGGTTAACTGACATACCCGACCTCTTTAGGATGTCATGGTGCAATCTCTGAGAGCGTTGGGTTTATTTATGCCAGATTTTGGGGTACTAAGTCCCACCCTAGGGGCAAGACTTAGCACAGCGTAACGCTAAGGTGCGTTCAATTTACGCTTCGTCTAGGGCTGCAATGCCAGGTAGAACCTTACCTTCAAGCAGTTCTAAGCTGGCTCCACCGCCTGTGGAAATGTGGCTCATTTGATCGGCTAAGCCCACTTTCTCGACTGCTGCAACAGAATCACCGCCACCAATGATGGTGATGGTGCCCTTGCCTGTGAGGGTGGCAAGACTACGGGCGATCGCCTCAGTCCCTACCGCAAACTTATCAAACTCAAACACACCCATGGGGCCGTTCCAGATCACGCTCTTGACATCTTCAAGGGCGGTCAAGAATTCTTTGACAGAGTCTGGGCCAATGTCTAGACCCATCCAGCCATCAGGGATGTTGTTGACGCTGACAGTTTGAGCATTGGCATCGGGAGAGAAGTTATCTGCCACCACCACGTCTGTGGGCAACAAAAACTGAACGCCTTTTTCTTTGGCCTTTAGCTCTAGGGCACGGGCCAAGTCCAGTTTGTCTTCTTCAACGAGAGATTTGCCGACGTTGAGACCACGAGCCTTGTAGAAGGTGAAAATCATGCCACCGCCGAGGAAAATCTTATCGACTTTATCGAGGAGGGTTTCAATCACGCCAATCTTGCTAGAGACTTTGGAACCACCCACGATCGCCGCCAGGGGACGCTGGGGATGCTCGATGGCGTTTTGGAGATACTCTAGTTCTTTCCCAATCAGGTATCCAGCCACACAGGGGCTGAGGTAGTGGGTGACACCTTCGGTGGAAGCGTGGGCGCGGTGAGCGGTACCAAAGGCATCGTTCACAAACAGGTCGGCGTTGGCTGCAAGCTGTTTGGCAAATTCAGGGTCGTTGCTTTCTTCACCAGGATAATAGCGCACGTTTTCAAGTAACGCTACTTGACCGGATTGCAATGCGCCCACGGCTGAGGCGGCGGCATCGCCAATACAGTCGCTGATAAATACAACGGGTGTGCCCAAAAGTTCTGACAGACGTGCCGACACAGGCGCAAGGGTATATTTTTCTTTGCCGTTTTTCTCGACGTCTTTGTACCGTCCAAAGTGGCTGGCAAGGATGACCTTTGCGCCCTTGGCGGCTAAGTCTTTGATGGTAGGTAGTGCAGCACGAATCCGAGTATCGTCGGTGATGGCACCTGTTTCTTTATCTAAAGGAACATTAAAATCTACCCGCACCAATACGCGTTTGTTGGCTAAATCAGAGGATGATAAATTTGCTAGAGTCTTTTTGGACACGTCTGTCTCTCCTATGAGCGTCTATTAAAAACTAAGTCAGGGCGAGCTTGTCTACCCTCGCGCTGGCTGCTGAGTCAATATCAATGAACCCCTGCCGTCAATAATTTTACCGGAGTCGGTACCCTGGAGTAGCGTTTCATGTTTAAGACCGTTTTGTTTCCAATTGATCAAAGGCGAGAGTCTCGCGAGGCGGCAGAAACTGTCGCAAATCTGGTTAAGCTCTGTGGTGCTCAGCTCATTATTCTCTCGGTCGAGGATGATTCAGAGGGGGCGATCGCCCATCCTAAGATCGCCCCTGAGGTGATTGATCAGCTTCTGGAATCAGCAAAAACCACGTTTGTGGAATGGGGGATTACGGCTCAGACGCTTCACCGCAGCGGCAAAATTGCTTTCACAATCTGCGATGTAGCCGATGAACTCAATGTCGATATCATCGTCATGGGCTGTCGTGGCATAGGACTCACGGAGGAAGGTGCCCACGACAGCGTGAGTAATCGCGTGATTAATCTATCGCCTTGCCCAGTGTTGATTGTGCCTTAACCCTCTCTTGATGACAGTGGCCTATTCTGAACCCTAATTTAGAGAGATAGAAAACCGATGTTGAATTTATACGGCGGTGCCCGCAGTCGGGCTTCCATTGTGAAGTGGTATCTCGAAGAACTGAAGGTTCCCTACCATTTTGTTCAGCTTGATATGGAGGCAGGGGAGCACCGCAAGCCGGAGTTCTTAGCACTAAACCCGATTGGCAAGGTACCTGTCCTTCAGGATGGGGATTTTGCGCTTTCAGAATCTGGGGCAATTTTGTTGTATCTTGCCCAGAAGTATGATCCGTCCTTCCCCACCACGCCAGAACAGCAGGCTGAGCTTTATCAGTGGGTGCTGTTTGCCAACGCAACGCTTGGGCCTGGGGTATTTGGAGAAGCTGAACGGGAAAGCGAGGCTCCCAAGATATTGGGACCATTGAGCGATCTCCTCCTACACCAAACCTATATGTTGGGAAAGTCTTTCACTGTTGCGGACGTAGCAGTGGGTGCAGTTCTGGCCTATATTCCAGTTATGATGCCGCAGTTCGACCTTAGCGCCTATCCTGGTGTGGTGGCCTACATTCAACGATTGGCTGAGCATCCTGCGTTTAAGAAGGCTATGAGTCGAGACAACCCATAGCGCTGTTCACGCGTCTTTGCTCTTAAAAATACAGCGGTGGTGGCTTAGACGGAAGGATTCAATAATTCCTGGGCTATCGGAGAGGTAGGTTTTACTGAAATATTCTGGATAAAGCGCCGATTCAAATCTGAAGTGCAACAGGTGCTGATGGATGAGGAGAAAATACTTCGTAAGGCGTTCGATAGTCCTGGTTCTGACGGATTCTGTAGGGAGCTTTCTGAACATCATCAGAACTCTATAAATCTTGTGCTAAAGGAAATTTGCTCTATTTAACGCCATGCCCTTAGCTTCTGAGGAAGCTTATGAATTCAATTTTATAGGGTATTTCATAGATATAAGTGCAGATTTATGGGGTTCCAAAGCTTGCCTAAAATCCTCTAAAGCCTTTTCAGTCATGGATTCTAACTTCCCTACAGAATCCATCAGGACCAGTGTTGTAGCAGTCTTCACAGACAGCACGAGGATAACGTTCCCAGTGAGAAACGGACTGGAAGCATATGGGGCAAGGATGATACGTTTCAATGCTCATTTGTATTAGCGTAAGCTTTTCTTCGATAGTTTGGATACGTTCACCACAATGCGATCGCAGTACCAACGAAATCCAGGCGCAATCACGCGATAAAACTTGGCAAGCAGCGTCATTTCCAGCCCTGGCGTAATCTCAAACGCTTTTTGCTCAACCCCACGAATAATCGCGTCCGCTACATCCTCCGCAGTCCAAGTTTTAGCTGTCGCCGTAATTCTCTGGGTGGCCAAGGGTTTTGTCAGGCTTTCTGCTGCAAGCTGGGGGGTATCTGTGTCGGGTGGATAGGCGATCGCCAAGAAAATTCCCCATTCCTTCAGTTCCCCTCGCAAGGATTCCGCTAGCCCCCGTAGCGCAAATTTAGAGGGGCTATAGGGCGTGTAGCCATACAGACCCACCAAGCCAGCACCAGAGGAAATTAAGACAATATGGCCCTTCCGGCGCTGCTCCATTGCAGGCAATACGGCCTTAATACTGTAGAGCGACCCAAAATAGTTGGTTGCCATCGTCTGCTCAAATACGGACAGTGGCAGATCGCGAAAATGGCCTGGATGGGCGATTCCCGCAGCGGTGATGAGTAAATCTGGAGGGCCGAGTTGGGCGATCGCATGTTCAATGGCAGCGGTCACTTCAGCAACACAGGATACATCCACCATCAACGCTAAAACCCTTTGTTTTGGGGATATTCGCGCCGCTTCAAGTTCTATTTTTGTGGCTTCTAGGGTTGAGGATGTGCGGGCCATGATGGACAGATGGGCACCTGATTTGGCTAGCTTTAGGGCGATCGCTTTGCCAATGCCGCTAGAGCC
>JANLSD010000330.1:0-4827 GCA_031362245.1 Acaryochloridaceae cyanobacterium OTE_25_metabat_464
GAGCGCTATCAAGACTCCCAATCAGCGGTTAGAGAATCAATCCCTTTTATGACCATCACGATGGATTCTGTTCAGACGATGGCTCAATTGGCGATCGCGTTGCCAATTGAGCCGTGAATGGACTTTTTCAGCAAGCCCTAAGTAGGGGATAGGCTGTACTGGACTTTTATTGAAGCGCTTCCACAGCACTTCCCACATTTGACCGGGTGACATTGGCGCGACCGTTACGCCAACCGCCTGACTCAGCAAATCTTTCCAGCTTTGGTAGCCTTGCGTATAGGCTTCTAGAAATGTATTTTTTGCTTCCTGCTGACGCTTGGCTTTGTTATTGCCACCCCGATACATGCCGTACATCCAGTCCAGAATGCCAGTGACGCTCTTGAACGTTTTATCGGCTTGTGTTTCTTCATCGTCTTTCTTGCGTCCGGTGTGAGACGCGAAAATTTGCAGCAGCTTTGGTTCTCGTAGTCCTGCTGCGGCTAATGCTTCGGTGCGCTGCACTTCTGCCATCAATAGGTTGGCGATCGCTGGGTTTTTACAGCCTTGAATTAACCCATACAGGTACTCAATCCGGTCATCGCAGCTTTTGAATGAGGCGAGGCGAATTCCAAGTGGTTCCCCTTCCGGCATGGCACGAGTGGCGGCAATTACCCCGTTCCACAGCCCTTCCATTTGATGCTCTAGCAGGAAGCTATGGTAGCCACCGACGTCGAGGCCAAACACGAATTGAAATGTACCGTCAGGACGCTGAAGAATATAGGCTCCAACTTCTTCCTCATAGACTCGAAATCGGACGATTGCTTTGATGGGCAGGAGCTGGTCTAGCGTGGTGTATTTATCGACCCCAGCAATAACCCTATCTGCGAGGGGCAGTCTTGCGCCAGGAGCGAACTGTTTTTCTGCTTTGCTTGCTGGATCGTTCTTTAGTCCGAGCTGTTCGCGGATGACCGTCGAAAATCCCTTCATGTCGTTTATACCCTCGGATTAGAAAAAGCCGCTTCATTTTCCGTGCGCCAAATCGCCATACTTGTCTGGGTGATTCGCCGACCGTAAACCAAACGGTGAATAGTGCCGCCGCAGCGCCTAACATGCAGTAGAAGAGGTTAAAGAACTGCACGGCAACGAAAAAACCAGCACCAATCATTAAGAAATACCTGAACACACTCGCGGGAATGAGGTTCAGGAATTTAGATTGGGCCGATAGTGATTTATTGGTGACAATGGGATCGCGGTAATCCATGAGCTATTCCCGTTTACGCGATGATCAACTGCAAGCAAAAGTCAAGAATCAGCAGCGTGAAGCCCACGATGGCGGGGAATTTCATCAGAGAAATCCAGTCCTCATCGTTGGTTCGGTCATTCCAGCTTTTGACAGATTTGACGATCATGTAGGTCACAAATATGAACCGACCGATGTTGACGGATACGCCGAAA
Organism: Acaryochloridaceae cyanobacterium OTE_25_metabat_464; assembly: GCA_031362245.1. Taxonomy (GTDB): domain Bacteria; phylum Cyanobacteriota; class Cyanobacteriia; order Thermosynechococcales; family Thermosynechococcaceae; genus JAAURS01. The sequence goes on from JANLSD010000330.1 coordinate 1,435, forward strand.
ATAGCGGTACCACCTGGGAGAAAACCTCCTAGCGTATTATTCAAGAACTGTTCGTACCCATCGAAGAACAATGCATATGCTGGGCTATAGACGGTACTCAAGAACAAGCCACCCACGACTGCTACCACTGACAGCAGCAACAACTTCAAGGGTTTGGGCAACTTCAATATCCGGTCAATCCGATCCATATACAGCGCGGCAATGGTCGCAGTGCCGATCACCAAAAACATGCCAGGGTCGCCACGAGAAATAACGACAAGAGCTAAGACAATGCTCGTCAGCAACAGTGCCTCGGTACTCGGCATCCAGGATGCTTTGACTTTTTGTTTTTGAGAAGGCTGTAATGAATACTCTGGGGGCTGAGAAGGGTGCATTTTTGACTCCGTAGGGAAAAGAAAACAGAAAACTATCTGGATTTGGCTGGCCTGAGCGCTTTACGACTTGGTTTTCCTCTCGCATCAAATACGCCTCTTGCGGCATATCCCGCCAGAAATGGAATACCAAGGGTCAAGAGGGTGAAGATCACAAGCCCGATGTTGTAAACTTGCGTCTGACATCGGGGCACTCGTCCAACGCTGAATACAGCGAATCCCAGAATGGAAATCGATATCAGTCCGCCTATAGTTAAAAGCGTTTGGTCAGCTCGTTTCGACATGGTTCGCCTCAAAACTCTTAGTTCGTTATGGCGAGGAGCTAATTTAAACCGAACATTTTTGTCATAGCGAAGCTTTAAGCGAGACATCCAGCTTTGTGGAACGGCTTGCTGCTCTACGACTGGAGATGGCAGTAGCTGTTGTCGAACTCGCGCAATCGCTCGGTTGTAAGCCATGCGGCAGGCATCTGCTGTTTTGCCCAAGATTTTTCCAATCTCAGGAAATTCATTACCTTGGGTGCGCAGTTTAATAATGTCTTGAACGTTTTGCTTTAAGGTCGAAACAATTGTTTTGACGCGATCCAACTCCACGACATCAACCTGAGCTTGAACTTGGCTTTGAGCGCCTGGAGCTTCCCTTTGGGCGGTATCTTCGGCTTTACTCTGGGCAATTTCGCCGTTTATAATTCCCTTGAATTTGCTGCTGATTTGGTACCACGCCCATGTAATGAGTCGTACTCCTTTTGACAGGTCAAAGCTATGAATAGCAGCAATGATTCCTTCTTGTGCAGATTGGCGCAGGTCTTCTCGATTCAGCGTGGGCATCTTTGCAAATAACCGCTGAATACGTGACTCAATGTATTTAACTTGTGACCCTAGCAATCGCTCTAGTGCTTTTTCACCTTGCCTAACCTCTTTTTTCTGTTCTAAAGTTAGGGTTTGAGCTGCGCTTAAGAGCTTATGACGAGTTTGGGCTTGTGCAATCAGTGAAGATTCAGTCTCTGCTGTGAGCTGTTCGGTTTTAAGCCCCGTAGGCAATAAAGTAGTAGCCATCACAATTTCCTTCAATCTTTATTTGTGGTGGAGGCGGGGTTTCACTAGTGAAGAAACCCCGTTTTCTTGTCCTGAAATAGGCTCTTGGGCTGAAAATATTCAGCAAAAGTTAGGGCGATCCTCTAAAACTGGATCGGCCCTGGCGTTGTTTTAATTTTTAAGTCTTAGGTTTTTGCTGACGGCATTAGGTTGTATACCTTGGACGTTCCAGTCAAATACAAATATGGGGTTGCAGCGCGGCACAAAGAAGGCACCTACGCTCTGACCGGACACGCGATAGTCAACAATCGATTTCAGCGATCGCTCTTGATGAACAGCACTTTGACTCTTTTGCACGGGTAAAATAGACACAACAACTCCTTGCCTTTTTGGGTTTAGGTGGTGTTTACGGATCCCAGTGCGTGAAACTAACTTCGCGGGCTGTGCCGCGCACTGGGTTTTAGGTTTTATCGAAACGTGGTATCAAAAACGATCACAACCGCTATGGCGATCGCCCTGCACCAACAAAACCCTTGCGTTTGCTAAAGCGCGGCATGGCGGTAGCTAGGCGCATGAGGGCACCTCCACAGCAAATTCAAAGCGTTGGCCTACGAACGGCAATAGCTCAGCACTCGCCAGACGATCGCATTCACCACTCAGCCCCCGCGCCTGTAGCAAGAGCGCCTGCAATCGTCTGTCGCCAGCCAGATATTCATCAAGTGCGCGACCCTCAACGTCATCCTCTGACCAAAGGTAGAGCAACAGCCCTTTTAGCTCTTCTAGAGTGACGACCCGACCTAACCGACCAGACAGATAGCCAGCCACCACTTCAGCGGGGTCAGTCAGGCGTACTCCTGGTGCGGAGCTTTCGCCCAGGTGAATATAAAGCGGCACTTTGCGAGAGCATTGCGGCTTGACTTGAGGCTCAGGGCGAAGAAGAACTTGGCTAGACATCGTTTTAACCTGTATCTTTTTTGGTACAATAGGCACTATGGATGACAAACGAATCCCAGCGCGGTTTTACCGAACGGAGGCTGGAAATGAGCCAGTCCGTGATTGGCTTTTGGAGTTAACCCAGCAGGAACGCAAATGCATTGGCGTTGATATCAAAACCGTTGAGTTTGGGTGGCCTATTGGGATGCCCACTTGCCGACCGATGGGAAATGGGTTGTATGAGGTGCGCTCTAGTCTGCCTAGCGCGAAGATTGCACGGGTTCTGTTCTGCATCCACAACAATGAGATGGTCTTGCTCCACGGCTTTATTAAGAAAAGCCAGAAGACACCTAAGGCCGAGTTGGATTTAGCTTTGACACGAAAGAGAACGATAGAGGGGAATAAATGAGCAAACATGAACATATCGGTTCCTCACTCGATGATTTACTTGAAGAAGAGGGAATCCTGTCACAGGTCAACACGCTGGCATTAAAGCGGGTGATTGCTTGGCAGGTTTCTCAAGAGATGGAAGCTAAGGGAATCAGCAAAACGGCAATGGCTAAGGCGATGAGTACCAGTCGGGCAGCTTTAGATAGGCTGCTAGACCCTGAGAACACTTCGGTGACGCTTCACACTCTTGACCGCGCAGCCTCTGTGATTGGAAAACGTCTTCACATTGAGCTAGCTGACGCTTGACCACCACTATGCCCAGGCTCAGCTAGCAGCAGCCACACGATCGCCAACCCCAGCCCATCGAGAGCGACAGCTAGAGCTTTTGCGACGGCGGGGATGATGGGGTGGGTCGGTAATTGTCGTTTGAGAAGAGTGCGATCGCTGGGTACTGACCTTTTGCCCAGTCGTAACAGGTTCGCCTGTCACAAACAGAGACGGCACATACAGGTCAAGCGGGTTAGGGCGCTCTAGCAAGGCTGATGCATCTACCGCTCGGCTATGGAACGGCGATCGCTCACAGCGCGACGGCAAAGCAGAAGATTGGCGTTGGTGGGGCGGTTCTGCAATCGCTGGCTCAAGGTTCGCTGTGGTGCTGCGATCGG